>DATMIG010000141.1:0-2706 GCA_035554335.1 Burkholderiales bacterium | reverse complement strand
AAGGCTTGAAGGTGGACTGGACCGCGTTCGCGGATGCCTGGCGCGCGGGCTACCGCCCGGCGATGGATCGCACCGCCAAAGGGCAATGGCGCAACATCGACGAGCTGCATCGCGAGATCCTCGACGGTCTCCTGCAGCGCTTCAATATCACCGGGCTCTCCGAGGCGGAGATCGACCAACTGAACCGCGCGTGGCACCGGCTCATGCCCTGGCCCGATTCGGTACCCGGACTGAACCGCTTGCGCTCGCGGTATGTACTCGCGACGCTGTCCAACGGCAACCTCTCGCTCCTCGTCGACATGGCGAAGCACGCCGGCCTCCCCTGGGACTGCGTGCTCTCGGGAGAGCTCATCCACAAGTACAAGCCGGATCCGGACGTCTACCGGATGGCGGCGCGGCTCCTCGGCGTCGAGACGGCGGAGCTGATGATGGTGGCGGCGCATCCGCCGGACCTGCGGGCGGCGAGCCGCGCAGGCCTGCGCACCGCGTACGTCTCGCGCCCGCTGGAGCACGGGCCTAGCCGGGCCACGCCGCCGGAGAGCGGCGACACGTTCGACGTCCTCGCTTCGGACTTCATCGACCTCGCCGCCAAGCTCGGCGCCTAGAAAATAGGGCTCTGACCCCGATTTCCGGGAGTACCCGATTTCCGGGAGTAACATTTCCGCGCAAAGGAGGAGGTCCACCATGGTTCGATTCACCCTCAACGGCAAGCCGGTCTCGGCGCAGTCGGAGGACAGCACCCCGCTGCTCTGGGTCATCCGCGACGAGCTCAAGCTCACCGGCACGAAGTACGGCTGCGGCATCGCGCAGTGCGGCGCGTGCACGGTGCACGTCAATGGCAAGGCGATGCGCTCGTGCAGCACCACGCTCGGCGCGGTGCGCGGCGCGAAGGTGACGACGATCGAAGGCCTGTCACCCGATTCGACTCATCCGCTGCAGAAGGCGTGGATCGCCGAGCAGGTGCCGCAGTGCGGCTACTGCCAGTCGGGGCAGATCATGAAGGCGGCCGAGCTCCTCGCCGCCAATTCCAAGCCGTCGCGCGCGGAGATCGTCCAGCACATGGACGGCAACATCTGCCGCTGCGGCACGTATCACCGCATCATCGCCGCCATCGAGCGCGCGTCGCAGGAGGCGTGACATGGACCGCAGACAATTCCTGAAAGCCGGCGGCGCCCTCTCTTTCGCCATCGCGATCGCGGGCGATCGCCTCGAGCTGATGTCCTCCGCCCAAGCCGCCACGGCGCAGAAGATCAATGCCTGGGTGAGCATCCACCCGGACGGCACCGTGACCATCCTCTCCGCCGGCGCGGAGATGGGCCAGGGCTCGATGACCTCGCTGCCGCTCATCCTCGCCGACGAGATGGACGCCGACTGGTCGAAGGTGAAGATCGAGTTCGCGCCGGCCGAGGTCGAGATCTACGGCTACACGTTCCAGAACGCGAAAGGCATGGCCATCGTCGGCAGCCGCGCGGTGATGCTGTACTTCAACCAGCTGCGCACCGCCGGCGCGCAGGTGCGCAAGGTGCTCGTCGCCAACGCCGCGCAGAAGTGGGGCGTCGATCCTGCCTCCCTCAAGACCGAACCGGGCTTCGTCATCGACGCCTCCGGGCGGCGCATGGGCTACGGCGAGATCGCCTCCTTCGCGACGGTGCCCTCCCCGCTACCAAGCGTGGACAAGTCCGAGCTGAAGACGAAAGACCAGTACCGCTACATCGGCAAGCCGACCGCACGCCGCGACATCCCGTCCAAGGTGAACGGCAGCGCGCAGTACGCGATGGACGTGCAGCTCCCCGGCATGGTGTACGCCACGGTGCGCCACACGCCCGTGCACGGCGCCGCGCCCGAGAGCTGGAATGAAGCCAAGGTGAAGTCGATGAAAGGCGTGATCCGCACGGTGAAGCTGCCGGATGGCGTCGCGGTCATCGCCACCAGCCTGCCGCACGCGATGGCCGCACGCCAGGCGCTCCAGGTGAAATGGACGAAAGGCGCCGCCGCTGGCTTCAACTCCGACGTCGCGCTCGAGAAGATGTACGAACAGGTGCATGCCGATCCGTCGGCGAAGACGCAGGTGCTGCAGGCCAACGGCGACGCGAAGGCCGCTTTCTCCTCCGCCGCGAAAACCCACAAGGCCGAATTCCGCAGCGACTATGGCTACCACGCGCAGATGGAGCCGCTGAACGCCGTCGCGCGGCTGAACGAGGCCGGCAACCACATCGAGGTGTGGGAAGGTACGCAGGATCCCGCTTCCTCGCGCACGGCGATCGCGCAGGCGCTCGGCTTCAAGGAAGAGCAGGTCACGCTGCACCAGTGCTACCTGGGCGGCGGCTTCGGCCGGCGCTCGCTCGGCGACTACTCCGCCGAGGCCGCGCGCATAGCGAAGGAAGCGAAGCGCCCGGTGAAGCTGGTCTGGACGCGCGAGGACGACCTGCAGTACGGCATGTTCCGCCCGCAGTCCTTCCAGTGCCTGCAGGCGGCGCAGGACGCGACCGGCAAGGTCACCGGCTGGTCGCACTGCGTGGTCGGCGACGGCGGCGTGCTGCTGCAGACCGGCATCCGCCCGACCTACTACCAGATCGCCAACACGCACATCGAGTCGCGCGGCACGCCGCACGGCATCCGGCTGAAGCACTGGCGCGGCGTCGGCCACGTGTTCAACGTCTTCGCCATCGAGTCGTTCGTCGACCAGATGGCGGCCGACGCGAAGAT
>DATMIG010000140.1:0-5496 GCA_035554335.1 Burkholderiales bacterium | reverse complement strand
TGGTGTAGACCCAGTCCGGGATGTACTGCAGCCCGCGCTCGGGCCATTTGTAGTCGAACGACTCGTCGAGCTGCTCCTTGGCGAAGCTGCCGGGCTGGTGGATTACGGTGTTGACGCTGAACATGTCGCCTCCGCGAGAAGGTCCTTGAGCTTGACGGCGCCGTCGGCGAGCCGATCGGCCGGGATTTGCGCGCGCGCCTCGATCAGCCGCCGCGCGAGACGGATTTCGCCGCCCGCATCGAATCCGACGGCGAGGCGCAATCGCCCGCCGGCGAGGCCGAGCGCCACGCGCTCGCCGCGCCACACGATCTGCATGCCGGGCTCGGCCGCGCCCACCATCTGGATATTGGTGCCGAGCTGGTCCGACCAGAACCACGGCACCTCGGCATAGGGCCGCGCCTTGCCGGCGATGTTGTGCGCGGCGGCGATGGCCTGGTTCTGCGCGTTCTGCCACGACTCGAGGCGCACGCGCCGCTCGAGGATCGGGTTGTAATGGTTGGTGACGTCGCCCGCGGCGTAGACGTGCTCGAGCGTGGTGCGGCAATACTCGTCCACGACGAGGCCGTCGCTCGAGGCGGCGCCGGCGGTTTCCGCGAGCTCGGTGTTCGGGATGACGCCGATGCCGATCACGACCAGGTCGGCGTCGAGCTCGGTACCGTCGGCGAGCTGCACCGATTTCACCGCCCCATTGCCCTTGATCCTTGCCACCGGCACGCCCGCACGCAGGCTTACGCCGTGCGCGGCGTGCAGCGAGGCCAGCCGGGCCGCGATCTCGGCCGGCAGCACCCGGTCGAGCAGCGTCGGCTGCCGCTCGACCACCGTCACCGTCGCGCCGCGCTTCAGCGCGCTCGAGGCGACCTCGAGCCCGATGAAGCCGCCGCCGATCACGACCAGCCGCCGGCCCGGCGTGAGCTGCGCGGCGAGCCGCTCGCTGTCGTCGAGCGTGCGCAGGTAGTGCACGCCGGCGAGGCCGTCCGGCGCGCCGGGGAGCGGCCGCACCCGGCTGCCGGTGCACAGGAGGAGCTTCGAGTATTCGACGCGCTGGCCATCGGCGGTGATCACCGCGCGGCTTTTCGGCGCGATGGCCTCGACGCGCGAGCGCGTGCGCAGCGTGACGCCGTGCGCCGCGTACCAGTCGCGGGGATGCAGGCAAGCCGCGGCGGCAGGCTCTTCGCCGAGCAGCAGGCTTTTCGAGAGGCGCGGCCGCTCGTAGGGCTCGTGCCGCTCTTCGCCGAAGAGCACGATCTCGCCCGTATGTCCGGCCGCGCGCAGTGCCTCCGCGGCGCGGCCGCCGGCCTGACCGGCGCCGACGATGACCACCCGCTCAGTCGCCGAGGTCAACGTACACCTTCCCATCCTCGGTCTTCACGGCGTAGACGCGCACCGGCTCGGTGACGGGCGGCGCCTTCGGCGCGCCGGTCTGCAGGTCGAACTTTCCCTGGTGCAGCGGACACTCGATGCAGCCGTCCTCGACGTAGCCGTCGGAAAGCAGCGCGAACTGGTGGGTGCAGACGTTGTGCAGCGCGTGCAGCCGGCCGCCGCTTCGCACCACCGCGACCGGCCGCTCCTGCAGCACCACGCCGATCGCTTCGTCGTCGCCCAGATCGGCGGCGCCTGGAACTTCGTGCCAGCCCACACCCATCCCCCTCGCGGATTTTATTCAGTGTACTCCGCAATCGTCGCGGGTCAAGGCGGTCATCCGCCGCCGCGTGTGGCGCGTTATGTTCAGCTAGAATCCGCCCACTCTAGGAGGAGCAAATCTAATGCGTACATCAAGAATCGCGCTCGCGGCGCTGCTCGCGTTCGGCGCGGCGACTGCAACGGCGCAAACCGTCAAGATCGGCTTCATCACCAGCTACTCCGGCCTGAACGGCAACCTCGGGCCGTACATGGAGCGCGCGGTGCGCCTCTATCTGAAGCAGCACGAGAAGGAGCTGGGCGGCGTGAAGGTGGAGCTCCTCACGCGCGACGACACCGGTCCCAACCCGGACAAGGCGCGCCAGCTCGCGCAGGAGCTGGTGGTGCGCGACAAGGTGAATCTCCTCGCCGGCGTGATCTTCACGCCGAACGCGATGGCGATGGCGCCGATCGCGACCGAAGCCAAGGTCCCCTTCGTCATCATGAACGCCGGCACCGCCGTGATCACCACGCGCTCGCCATACATGGTGCGCACGTCGTTCACCCTGTGGCAGTCGAGCTACCCGCTCGGCAAGTGGGCGTCGAAGAAATTCAAGACCGCGTACTCGCTGGTGTCCGACTTCGGCCCCGGCCATGATTCCGAGGAAGCGTTCGGCAAGGCGTTCGAGGAAGGCGGCGGCAAGATCCTCGGCAAGGTGCGCGTGCCGCTGCAGAACCCGGACTGGGCGGCGTACATGCAGCGCGTGAAGGACGCGAAGCCCGACTGCCTGATGGTGTTCATCCCGGCCGGCAAAACCGCGACCGCGGTGATGAAGAACTTTTCCGACCTCGGCCTGGACAAGGCCGGCATCAAGCTGATCGGGCCGGGCGACATCACGACCGACGAGGAGCTGCCCAACATGGGCGACGTGGCGCTCGGCGTGCTGACCGTGCACCACTATTCCGCCGCGGCGACGCGGCCGGAGAACAAGGCGTTCGTCGCCGCCTGGAAGAAGGAGTACGGCCAGAACGAGACGCCGAACTTCGTCGCGGTCGGCGCGTACGACGGCGCCGCGATCATCGTCGACGCGATCAAGGCGCTGAAGGGCAAGCTCGATCCGGACAAGACGATGGAGTTCTTCAAGCACTGGAAGAACCCGCACAGCCCGCGCGGCCCGATCTCGATCGACCCGGAGACGCGCGACATCATCCAGCCGGAGTACCTGCGCGAGGTGAAGCGCGTGAACGGCCAGCTCGCGAACGTCGAGATCGAGACGCTGAGCACGGCCGAGAAGGATCCCTGGAAAGAGCTGCAGAAGAAGAAGTAAGCCTCTCTTCTGGGTGAGCTAGCCTCGTCGCTCGTAAGCGTCGCCTTCCACGGCGTCGCTTACGGCATGATCCTGTATGTGATCTCCGTCGGCCTGTCGGTGACGATGGGCCTCATGGGGTTCATCAACCTCGCGCACGGCGTGTTCGCCATGGCCGGCGGCTTCGTGCTCTCGGCCGCCATGGCGCGGCTCAACCTTCCCTTCCCGGCCGCCGTGGTCATCGCCTTCGTGGCGGTCGCCGCGGTGTCGGTGGTGCTGGAACGGCTGCTCTACTCGCGCCTCTACCGCGCGGGCGAGCTCACGCAGGTGCTGTTCTCCATCGGCCTGATCCTCGTCTCGATGGCGACCGCGCGCCTCATCTTCGGCGACCAGGCGGCGCGCGTGTTCCTGCCCGACTACCTGCGCGGCCAGCTGCACATCCTCGGCCGCGACTTTCCGACCTATCGTGCAATACTGATCGTGATCAGCGCGGCGATCATCGTGCTGCTGTGGTTCGGCGTCGAGCGCACGCGCTGGGGCGCGATGGTGCGCGCGGCGGTCGACAACCGCGCGATGGCGCAGTCGGTCGGCATCAACACCAGCCTCCTCTTCATGGGCACCTTCGCGCTGGGAAGCGGCCTCGCCGGCCTCGGCGGCGCGCTCGGCGCCGACATCCTGCCGGTGCAGTGGGCGTACCCCTTCGAGCACCTCGTCTACTTCCTCATCGTGGTCGCCATCGGCGGCCTCGGCAGCCTGCGCGGCCCGTTCGTCGCCGCGCTCCTCATCGGCGTCGCCGACACCGCCTGCAAGTACTGGATCCCCGAGTTCGGCGCGTTCCTCATCTACGCCGCGACCATCGGGATTCTCCTGTGGCGGCCGATGGGGCTATTCGGGGTGCGCGCATGACAACCGAATTCGGGGTCAGGGCGCTAATTTCCCATTCTGTTGAAGTCATGGAAGCTTGCGAGCGAGCGGGTTCACGGGGAATTAGCGCCCTGACCCCGAATTCATGAGCGGCTACACCAGCGATCCGCGCATCAGGTGGACGGAGTGGCTGCCGTGGGTGGCGGCGCTGGCGTTCTTTTTCCTGCTGCCGGAGTACCTCTCGCTCGGCGCGAGGATCCTGATCTACATCCTGTTCGCGCTGTCGCTCGACCTCATCCTCGGTTACGCCGGCATCATCACGCTCGGCCACAGCGCGTTCTTCGGGCTCGGCGCGTATACGGCCGGCGTGCTGAGCGCGAAGTTCGGGCTGACGGATCCCTTCCTCCAGCTGCTCTCCGCCGCGGCGGCCGCGGCGCTGCTCGGCATCCTCACCGGAGCGGTGATCCTGCGCACCAAGGCGCTGACGCTGCTCATGCTCACGCTCGCGATCACGGCGATCCTGCTGGAGACGGCGAACAAGTGGTCGACCATGACCGGCGGCGCGGACGGGCTCTCCGGCGTGAAGACCGATCCGATATTGGGCCTCTTCAGGTTCGACATCTTCGGCAAGACCGCCTTCGTCTACTGCCTGATCGCGCTCTTCCTGGGCTGGCTGGTGGTGCGCCGGCTGATCTACTCGCCCTTCGGCGCGATGCTCACCGGCCTCCGCGAGAACACCCAGCGCATGCATGCGATCGGCGCGCCGGTCTACTGGCGCCTGGTGCTCGTGTACACGATGTCCGCGACGATGGCCGGCATCGCCGGCGCGCTGCTCACCCAGGTGAACCAGTTCGTCGGCCTGAACGTGCTCGGCCTCGAGCCCTCGGGCGACCTCCTCGTCATGCTGATCCTCGGCGGCGTCGGGCGCATCTACGGCGCCTTCGTCGGCCCGGTCGTGTACCTCATCGCGCAGGACTATCTCGCCAAGCAGTACCCGGAGTACTGGTACTTCGGCGTCGGCGCGCTCCTCATCGTCGTGGTGCTTTTCGCCCGCGGCGGCATCCTCGGCCTGGTGGACCAATGTCTAGCGTTCTCGAGACGCAGAAGCTCTGCAAAAGCTTCGGCGCGCTGACCGTCGCCGAGAACATCGACTTCCGGCTCGAGCCGGGAGCGCGCCACGCCCTCATCGGGCCGAACGGCGCCGGCAAGACCACGTTCGTCAACATGCTGACGGGCCGCATCGCACCCTCCTCCGGCCGCATCCTGCTCGGCGGCGAGGACGTGACCAAGGTGAACCAGGCGGCGCGCGTGCGTCGCGGGCTCGGCCGCACGTTCCAGATCACCACCCTTTTTCGCGAGCTGCCGGTGCTCGACAACGTCGCGCTCGGCATCGCGGAACGCGAGGGCGTCGCGCGGCGCATGTGGAAGCCGGCCAGCCGCCACGGCGAGATCAAGGACGAGGCGATGCAGGTCCTCGGCACGCTGGGTCTCGCCGAGGATGCGCGCACGCCGGTGCAGGACCTGCCCTACGGCCGCCAGCGCCTGGTGGAGATCGCGATCGCGCTCGGCCTGAAGCCGAAAGTGCTGCTGCTCGACGAGCCCGCGGCCGGCGTGCCGCGCCAGGATTCCGGCCGCATCCTCGAGGTGCTCGCCGCGCTGCCCGCCGACATCGCGATCCTGATCATCGAGCACGACATGGACCTCGTCT
>DATMIG010000139.1:0-18460 GCA_035554335.1 Burkholderiales bacterium | reverse complement strand
CTCGCGGTTACCGTTGGTCTGCATCGCCGAGACCATCCCGGCGCGCTCCATGTCCTCGATGAGGCGCGCGGCGCGGTTGTAGCCGATGCGTAGATGCCGCTGCACGAGCGAGATCGACGGGCGGCGGGTCTTGAGCACGATCTCGACCGCCTGGTCGTACAACGGGTCCTTCTCGCCGCTCGCCGGACCGTCGCCGCCGCCGAGCGCTTCCTCCGGTGCCGGCGGCTCCAGGATGTCGGCGAGGTAATCGGGCTTCGCCAGCGACTTCAGGTGCTCGACCACCTTGTGGACCTCGTGGTCGGCGACGAAGGCGCCGTGCACCCGCTGCGGCAGGCCGGTGCCGGCCGGCAGGTAAAGCATGTCGCCCGCGCCCAGCAGCGTCTCGGCGCCCATCTGGTCGAGGATGGTGCGCGAGTCGACCTTCGAGGCGACCTGGAAGGCGATGCGAGTGGGGATGTTGGCCTTGATCAGGCCGGTGATCACGTCCACGGACGGGCGTTGCGTGGCGAGCATCAGGTGGATGCCCGCCGCGCGCGCCTTTTGCGCGATGCGCGCGATGAGCTCCTCGACTTTCTTCCCGACCACCATCATGAGGTCGGCGAGCTCGTCGATCACCACCACGATCTGCGGCATCGGCGTGAGCGTCTGCGGATTGCCGGTGTCGAGCGCAAACGGGTCCTCGTACTTCTGCTCGCTGACCTTGTGGTTGTAGCCGGAGAGGTTGCGCGCGCCGATCCAGCTCATCAGCTTGTAGCGCCGGTCCATCTCCGCCACGCACCAGGTCAGCGCGTGCACCGCCTGCTTCATGTCGATGACGACCGGGCAGAGCAGGTGCGGAATGTCCTGGTAGACCGACAGCTCGAGCATCTTCGGGTCGATCAGGATCAGGCGGATGTTCTTCGGCTCGGCCTTGTAGAGCAGCGCCAGGATCATCGCGTTGATGGCGACCGATTTTCCGGAGCCGGTGGTGCCGGCGACCAGCAGGTGCGGCATGCGGGCGAGGTCGGCCACCACCGGATTGCCGGCGATGTCCTTGCCGAGCGCGATGGCGAGCGGCGAGCTGAGCGCGTGGTAGGCCTCCGAGCCCAGTATTTCCGACAGCCGCACCGTTTGCCGGTGCGGATTCGGGATCTCCAGTCCCATGCAGGACTTGCCGGGGATGGTTTCCACGACCCGAATGGAGACCACGGACAAGGCGCGCGCCAGATCCTTCACCAGGTTGACGATCTGGCTGCCCTTCACGCCGACCGCCGGCTCGATCTCGTAGCGCGTGATCACCGGGCCGGGATAGGCAGCCAGCACCTTCACCGACACGCCGAAGTCGGACAGCTTCTTCTCGATGAGCCGCGAGGTGAATTCCAGAGTTTCGGCGCTGACCTGCTCGCCGTCGAGCTTCGCCTCATCCAGCAGCTTGAGCGGCGGCAGCGGCGTGTCCGGCAGCTCTTCGAAGAGCGGCGCCTGCTTCTCCTTCTGTGCGCGCTCGGATTTCTTGATCTTCGGCGCCGGCGGCTCGATCTTGATCGGCGGGTGGCTTTCCTCCCGCATCTTCTCGGCCTGCACCACCATCTCGCGCTCCTCGCGTGCCAGCTCGCCGAGGCGCCGGTCCTCGTGGCGCTCCCACATGCGCCGCGCGAAGAGGTAGGCGGACTCGAGCCCTAAGCCGACGTATTCCGAGATCGTGAGCCACGAGAGGCCGGTGAAGAGGCTGAGGCCGACCGCGGCAAGGGCGATCAGGACGAGCGTGGCGCCGGTGAAGCCGAGCGCGATGGAGAGCCCGCTGCCGGCGGCATGTCCGATCACGCCACCGGGCGCGAAGGGCAGCTGCGCGGAGAGCGTATGCAGGCGCAGCGCCTCGAGCGACGAGGTGGAGAAGACGAGGACGGCGAAACCGCCGAGCGCCAGCCACAGCGCCTTGGGCGGGATGCGGCGATGGCCCCACACCACCGCGGCCGCGCAGAGCACGATCCACCAGTAAGCCGAGAGGCCGAAGAGGTACAGAAAAATATCGGCGATGTACGCGCCCACGACGCCGCCGGCGTTGCGGGCGACGGCATCGGTCGCGCTATGCGACCAGCCCGGGTCGCCGCGGCTGTAGGTGACGAAGACGAGAAACAGGTACAGCGCCAGCACCGCAAGCAGAAGCCACTTTGCCTCGCGGACGAGGGCTGCCAGCCGTGCCGGGAGCGGCCGGGAAGCCGCCCCTGTGGTGCCGGTTTTCTGTGCTACTGCCAACTCACTCCGGCAGCATGATCGTGTCGCGCAGCACGATCGCCGAGCCGCGCACTTCGATGTAGCCGCCGGTCTGCAGGTCCTTCATCACCCGGCTCACCATCTCGCGCGAAGCACCGATCATCTTGGCGATGTCCTGCTTCGGCAGGCGCTTGGTGACGATCTTCTCGCCGTTGACGTTCTCGGCCATGTCGAGGAGCAACCGCGCCACGCGCCCGTAGACGTCGAGCAGCGCCAGGCTGCCGATCTTGCGGTCGGCCTCGCGCAGGCGCTTCACCAGGCCGCGCATCACGTGCATCGACATCTCGTGGTTCTCGGCCATGCACTTCTTGAAGTCGCGCTTGGAGAGCGAGAGCAGCTCGCACGGCTCGATCGACACCACGCTCGCCGAGCGCGGCTCGTCGTCGATCAGGCCCATCTCGCCGAATATCTCACCCGGACCGAGGATGGTGAGGATGACTTCCTTGCCGTCCGAGTCGCTCATCATCACCTTGAGCCGGCCCGAGAGCACGATGTAGAGCGAGTCCGTCGCATCGCCGCCCGCCATGATCGTGGTGCCCCTCGCCGCGCTGCGGCGGGAAACCATCGTCGTGAGCATGCGCAGCTGCTCTTCCGGAAAACTCGCGAACAGCGGCACCGCTTTGAGGACCGCTGTCGAGACCGTCGTCGCCATAGGAGAAATCCCCCCCCTTAGATTGCAAATCAATGTTAGCAGAACCGCGCCTTATAATTTTTTCCGACCATGCCTGCGTTGCCCACTCGCCACTCCCGCCTGCTGATTCTCGGTTCCGGACCGGCCGGCTATACCGCCGCCGTCTATGCCGCTCGCGCCAATCTGAAACCGGTGCTCGTCGCCGGCATCGCCCAGGGCGGCCAGCTGATGACCACCACCGACGTCGACAACTGGCCGGCCGACGCCGACGGCGTGCAGGGGCCGGAGCTCATGGAGCGCTTCCGCCGCCACGCCGAGCGCTTCGACACCGAGATCGTGCACGACCACATCCAGGTCGCCCGCCTGAAGGAGCGCCCGTTCGTCCTCGACGGCGACATGGCGACCTACACCTGCGACGCGCTGATCATCGCCACCGGGGCCTCGGCCCGGTACCTGGGGCTGCCGTCGGAGAAGAAATTCATGGGCCGCGGCGTCTCGGCCTGCGCCACCTGCGACGGCTTCTTCTACAAGAACCAGGACGTGGTGGTGGTCGGCGGCGGCAACACCGCGGTGGAGGAGGCGCTCTACCTCGCCAACATCGCGAAGAGCGTCCAGGTCGTGCACCGGCGTGACAAATTCCGCGCCGAGAAGATCATGCAGGACAAGCTGCATAAGCGGGTGAGCGAGGGCAAGATCGGGCTGGTCCTCGATTCGGTGGTGGACGAGGTCCTGGGCGACAACAGCGGCGTCACCGGGGTCCGGGTGGCGAGCGTGAAGAACAACGGCAAGCGCGATCTCATGGCCAAGGGCCTCTTCGTCGCCATCGGCCACACGCCGAACACGCAGATCTTCACCGGCCAGCTCGACATGCACGACGGGTACATCGTCACGCGCGGCGGCAGCGAAGGCATGGCCACCGCGACCAGCATCAAGGGAGTCTTCGCCGCCGGCGACGTGCAGGACCACGTCTACCGGCAGGCCGTGACGAGCGCCGGGAGCGGCTGCATGGCCGCGCTCGACGCCGAGAAATACCTCGATGGGATCGGCGCCTGAGAAGGACGATGACTTCCGCCGGGCCGTCGCGGACGCCCAGCCGCTAGACGCGCGCCGGAAGGTCGTCCACCAGCGCCGCCCGGCGCCGGTGCCGGCTCAGCGCCTCCGCGACGAGCGCGCCGTCCTCGACGAGTCGCTTGGGCCGGTGTCGCTCGACGACGCGCTCGATTCCGGGACCGAGCTGACCTTCCTGGCCGACGGCCAGAGGCGCGACGTCCTGCGCAAGCTGCGCCGGGGCCACTGGGTGGTGGAGGACGAGCTCGACCTGCACGGCATGAACCGCCAGGTCGCGGCGCTGGCGGTGTCGCAGTTCCTGAAGGGCCGCAAGAAGCGGCACGTGCGCTGCGTGCGCATCGTGCACGGCAAGGGTCGCGGCTCGCATAACCGCGAGCCGGTGCTGAAAGGTCTGCTGCGGAAGTGGCTGCTGCGGGAAGAAGTGCTGGCCTTCAGCCAGGCGCCGGCGGCCCAGGGCGGCAGCGGCGCCGTGCTCGTACTGCTGAAAGCCTAAACCGCGGCTTCGTTCGTCTCGCCCGTGCGGATGCGGACCACGTGCTCGACGCCGGTGACGAAGATCTTGCCGTCGCCGATCTTGCCGGTGCGCGCCGACTTGACGATGGCGTCGATCGCGCGCTCGACCTGGTCGTTGGCCACCACGACCTCGATCTTCACCTTGGGCAGGAAGTCCACCACGTACTCCGCGCCGCGATAGAGCTCGGTATGGCCCTTCTGGCGGCCGAAGCCCTTCACCTCGGTGACCGTGAGCCCCGTGACGCCGACCTCGGAGAGCGCTTCGCGCACTTCGTCGAGCTTGAACGGTTTGACGATCGCTTCGATCTTCTTCATGGCCCGGTCCCCTGTTGAGAAACCCATTGTATCGTAGCGACTTGGAAGCCGTCCGCATCGTCGAGACGCTGTCCGGCGTCGACCGGGACGAATGGAATGCCCTGGCAGGCTCCCAGCCTTTCGTTCGCCACGAGTTCCTCTCGGCGCTGATCGAAACCGGCTGCGCGGCCGCCCGCAGCGGCTGGGCGCCGCAGTTCGTGCTGCTGCGCCGCGCCGGCGCCCTGGTCGGCGCGTTGCCGCTCTTCGCGAAGAGCCATTCGTACGGCGAGTACGTCTTCGACTGGGCGTGGGCCGATGCGCACGAGCGCCACGGCATCGACTACTACCCGAAGCTCGTCTGCGCGATTCCTTTCACGCCGGTGCGAGGGGCGCGCATCCTCGCCGCTTCCCCGGCTGCGAAAAAAAAGCTGGTGCAGGCGGCGCTCGAGCTGGCGCGCGACACCTCCTCCCTTCACGTGCTCTTCGCGCGCGACGAGGACGCCAGCCTGCTCGCCGAGCTCGGCTTCCTCATTCGCCGCACCGTCCAGTTCCACTGGCGCAACGACGGTTACCGCGATTTCGAGGATTTCCTCGCCCGGCTTTCGCACCAGCGCCGGAAGAACATCCGCCAGGAACGCCGCCGCGTGCGGGAAGCCGGCGTCACGTTCCAGTGGCTGGAAGGCGCGGCGATTACGCGCAAGCACTGGGAGTTCTTCAACCGCTGCTATCGCGGTACCTACGCCGCGCACCGCTCGACGCCTTATCTCAACCTGGACTTCTTCCTGCGCCTCGGCGCCCTGCTGCCGCAGCACGTCGTCATGATGCTCGCCGAGCGCGAGGGCAAGCCGATCGCCACGTCGCTCCTCGTGCGCGACGCCGACACGCTCTACGGTCGCTACTGGGGCTCGGTGGAGTACGTTCCGCTGCTGCATTTCGAGGCCTGCTACTACCAGGCGATCGACTACGCCATCAGCCGCCAGCTGCAGACGTTCGAAGGCGGCGCCCAGGGCGAGCACAAGCTCTTCCGCGGGCTGATGCCGGTGGAAACGCTGTCGGCGCACTGGCTCGCGCATCCGAAGTTCGCGCGCGCGGTCGAGACGTTTCTCGAGCGCGAAGGCGCCGGCATCGCGCGCTACGTGAACGAGCTGGTCGAACACTCCCCCTTCAAGGAGACCTCATGAGACTGAAAGGCAAGACCGCCATCGTCACCGGCGCCGCCTCCGGCTTCGGCGCCGGCATCGCCCGCCGCTTCGCCGAGGAAGGCGCGCAGGTCATCGTCAACGATCTCAGCCCGCAGGGCGAGAAGGTGGCGAAGGACATCGGCGGACGCTTCGTGCAGGCCGATGTCACCAAGGGCGCCGAATGGGCGCGCCTCGTGCGCGAGGCGGGCGGGCAGCTCGACATCGTGGTCAACAACGCCGGCTGGACCCACCGCAACAAGCCCTACCTCGAGGTCAGCGAAGAGGAGTTCGACCGCGTCTATGCCGTGAACGTGAAGAGCATCTATCTCTCCGCGCGGCACGTAGTGCCCGTGTTCCGCAAGCGCGGCGGCGGCGCCTTCGTCAATATCGCTTCGACGGCGGGCATCCGTCCGCGGCCGGGGCTCACGGTCTACAACAGCTCGAAGGGCGCGGTGATCATCATGTCGAAGTCCATGGCGGCCGAATTCGGCCCGGACAAGATCCGCGTCAACTGCGTGAACCCGGTGTTCAGCCCGGAAACCGGACTCTCGGCCGAGTTCGCCGGCGGCAGCATCAGCGAGGACGCGAAGAAGCGCTTCATGGCCACCATCCCGCTCGGCCGCTTCTCGACGCCGCTCGACGTGGCGAACGCCTGCCTTTACCTCGCCTCGGACGAGGCGGCGATGGTGAGCGGGGTGTCGATCGAGGTCGACGGCGCCCGCTGCGTCTAGCTATTCGGCCGAGGAGGCCTCGGTCAGCGCGCGGCGCAGCTTCCTGACCGCGGTGGTGAGGGGCTTCTCGTAGAGGTCGGCCTTGGAGGGGTTCTCGCTCCAGAGCCGCGCGCTCGTCGCCACGGTGCTCGCCACCTTCGAGATCTCGCCGGTCGGCGCGTAGTAGACGATCCTCAAAGCGGCCGCGCAGATCTTTTCCAGGGCGCCGTTGACGGGCGCGGCGGCGAGCGCCTCGATCTCCGCCACCTGTTCGAGAAGCTGGTCTATCGGCGAGCGCATGTCACCTTCATACACGGTCGTGGGCTGGCTGCGCCACCGGCTGATGCGAAACGCGGCTCATTGGCGCTCAGGGCTTCCCGGCGAAGCGTTCGACCACTTCCAGCAGGCGGTCGGCGCGCACGGGCTTCGTCAGATGCGCCGCCGCGCCGAGGCGGCTGGTAGCGCCGTCGAGGTCCTCGTTGGAAGTGAGAAATACGACCGGAATGGCGCGCGTCGTGTCGTGCGTCTTGAGCGCCGCCACGAATTCATACCCGTTGAGGTACGGCATGTCGACGTCGCAGATGATGAGGTCGGGCAGGATCTTCATGATGAGGTGGCCGCCCTCGACCGCGTCCTCGGCCATGAACACTTCGTAGCCGGCATTGCGCAGGTGCATGTCGAGGAGCGTGCGCATCACGTGGTCGTCGTCGACGACGACGATCCGGCCTGGCTGGTCAGGCACGCTTCAGGCCGCCGAGCAGCGCGGCCACCTGGGGCTGCTTGCGCTTCGTTTGCGCTTCCTGCCGGGGCGCGGCCTGCGGCGACGCCGCCGGCGCCTGGCCCGGCTCGTAGGGCGACGAGAAGATCGGGTCCGCCGGCTGCTTCGGCGGACGGTCGCGGCGCACCGCGGGCGCGCTCTTGCGCTTCGGCTCGCCGCCCATCAGCGCGGCGACGGTCGCGCCGCTCGGCTGGAATCCCGGCACCAGCACCCGCTCGATGCGTTTCTTGATCAGGCGCTCGATCGCGGCGAGCGACTCCATGTCTTCGGGCGCGACCAGCGAGATCGCCTCGCCGGTCTGGCCGGCGCGCCCGGTGCGGCCGATGCGGTGCACGTAGTCCTCGGGCGAGTGCGGCACGTCGAAGTTGATCACCTGCGGCAGGCCCTCGATGTCCAGCCCCCTGGACGCCACGTCCGTGGCGACGAGGACGGCCGTCTTGCCCGCCTTGAAGTCGGCGAGCGCCGCCTCACGCTCCGCCTGAGTCTTGTCACCGTGGATCGCGCCCGCCTGGATGTGGTCGCGCCGCAGCTGGTGTGCCAGCCGGTTGGCGCCGATCTTGGTGCCGGTGAAAACGAGCACCTGCTTCAGACCGCGGGTCTGGATGATGTAGCCGAGAAGCTCGCGCTTCTTCTCGCGCGCCACCGGATGCACGACGTGGCTGACGAGCTCGGCGGTCGCGTTGCGTGCGGCGATCTGCACCTCGGCCGGGCTCTTGAGCAGCGTCTTGGCGAGCGTGCGGATCTCGTCCGGGAACGTGGCGGAGAAAAGCAGGTTCTGCCGCTGGCTCGGCAGCAGGGCGAGGATGCGCTTGATGTCGGGCATGAAGCCCATGTCGAGCATGCGGTCGGCTTCGTCCAGCACCAGCACCTGCACCTGCGTGAACATCACCGTCTTGTTCTGGACGTGATCGAGGAGCCGCCCCGGCGTGGCGACGAGCACCTCGACGCCGCGCCTGAGCTCGGCGATCTGCGCATTCATGTCGACGCCGCCGTAGACCACCGTGCTGCGGATCGGCACGTGGCGCGAGTAGTCCTTGAAGCTCTCGGCGACCTGCACCGCGAGCTCGCGCGTCGGCGTGAGGACCAATGCCCGCACCGGATGGCGCGCGGGCGACGTGGACGTGCTCGCCATCGGCGCGAGCCGCTGCAGGATCGGCAGCGCGAAGGCGGCGGTCTTGCCGGTGCCGGTCTGCGCGCCGGCCATCAGATCGCGCCCGCTGAGCACGAGCGGAATCGCCTGCTCCTGCACCGGCGTGGGCGTCTTGTAGCCGAGATCGCCGACCGCCTGCAGCAGCGGCGCGATGAGACCTAGCTGGTCGAATGAACTCAATTCAAAGTGCGCGCCGGCCGCTCGCCGGCTTCTTGTGCCTCGGTGCCTGGAAGCTTGAGCTCCATGTCCCAGTCGCTCTTCTTCACCGCCGCCTGCAGCAGGCGGCAGAGCGAATGCAGGAGCACCGAATCGAACGAAAGTGTGATGCCCTGCCCCTCCGCGGGATGCAAGGCGACGACCGGCTGGCCGTTGCGGTCGTGGCCGGTCTGGATGCGGGCGAGGAGCAGGGGCGCATCGCCGAGCGGCCGCGTGGCGGTTTCGCCGGCGTCGTAGGGCTTGCTGAAATCGGCTTTGGATACGGCGTGCTCGTGCTCGAGGCCGAGCAGCGCCTTGCGCGCTTCCGGGTTCGCCTGGGTGCGGATGCGCGGGCTCGCCTCCTCGGCCAGCTTGACGAGGAGCGGCCAGAGCAGCTTCACGAAGCGGCGCGTCAGCGCGAGGCGCAGCTCCATCGCCTCGTTGGTGGCGACGAGCATGACCAGCCGGTCCTGCTCGGCGTCGTACTCGACCTTGAGCTGGTGCAGCCTCATGATCGGATAGTACCTCTGATGCGCTGTACCAGAGCCGTCGTCGAGCGTTCGTGCTCGAAGGCAATGGACAGCACGCGCCCGCCGCGGGCGAGGACGCCGGCCGCGCCGACGATGCGCTCGACCGGCCAGTCGCCGCCCTTGACGAGCACGTCCGGCCGGCAGGCGGCGATCAGCGCCTCGGGGGTGTCGTCGTCGAACCAGGTCACTGCGCTCACCGCCTCCAGCGCCGCGATCACCGCCGCGCGGTCCTGCAGGCGGTTCAGCGGCCGCTCGGCGCCCTTGCCGAGGCGCCGGGCGGAGGCGTCGCCATTCAGCGCGACGAGCAGGCTCGCGCCTTCCGCGCGGGCGCGCGCGAGATACGTGACATGACCGCGGTGCAGCAGGTCGAACACGCCGTTGGCGAAGACCAGCGGGCGCGGCAGCTCTTGGATGCAGCGCGCGGCGGCGCCGGAGTCGCGGACCTTCGCTTCGAAGGCGGGCGGGGCTACGACCCCGCCTTCCGCTGGTCGCGGGGCCGGCATCGCTCGTCCTCGGCCTTGCAGTATTCGAACACCTTCACCACCTTGCGCACGCCGCCCGTGTTGCGCGTGATGTCGACCACCTCGTCGGCCTCCGCCTCGGTGACGACGCCCATCAGGTAGACCACGCCCGACTCGCTCACCACCTTGATGTGCACCGGGCTCGCGCGCCTGGTGTCGAGCAGGCGCCCGCGCACCTTGCTCGTCAGGTACGAATCGTTGGTGCGCGACATGTACGACGAGATGCCGGCAATCTGCAGGTCGTTCGTGACGTCGCGCACCTGCGGCACGGCGCGCACGATTTTCTCGGCCTCCTCGCGCGAGCGCTCGTCGGGCACCTCGCCGGTGATGAGCGCGATGCGGTTGTAGGAGGTGATATTCACGTGCACGTTCGAGCCGAAGCGGTCGCTGATGCGGTTGGAGGCCCGCACTTCGATCGACTCGTCGTCGATCTGCGTCCCGGTGCTGCGGCGGTCCTCGAGCGAGGAGTACGCCGCCGCGCCCCCCGCGCCGAGCACGATCGGCACGCAGCCCTGCAGGGCGAAAGCGGCCGCCAAGGCCACCAGGAGCAGACTACGGTTCATGGCTTCGCCCCCAGAAGCTGGTGGTCGATGATGTCGCACAGGCAATGCAGCACGAGGAGGTGGACCTCTTGGATGCGCGCGGTGGTCTTGTGCGGCACGCAGATGTGGACGTCGTCGGCGCGGAAGAGCGGCGCCATCTTGCCGCCGCCGTTGCCGGTGAGGCCGATCACGCGCACGCCCAGCTCGTGCGCGGCGTGGATGGCGTCGAGGATGCTGCCCGAATTGCCGCTGGTCGAGATCGCGAGCAGCACGTCACCGCGGCGGCCCAGCGCGCGCACCTGCTTCGAGAAGACCTGCTGGTAGGTGTAGTCGTTCGCGATCGAGGTCAGCGTCGAGGTATCGGTGGTGAGCGCGAGGCCGGCAAGCGGCGCGCGCTCGCGCTCGAACCGGTTGACGAGCTCGGCCGCGAAGTGCTGCGCGTCGGCCGCCGAGCCGCCGTTGCCACAGGCGAGCGCCTTGCCGCCCGACTCGAGCGATTGCGCGAGCAGCGCGCCGGCTTTCGCCACCGGCTCGCCGAGCACCGCCGCCGCTTTTCGCTTGAGATCCGCGCTCTCGGCGAAGTGCGCCGCGACGCGTTCGACGAGACCTGCGTCCGCCTGTTGCATGCGCGACGATTCTATACTGGCCGTCATGGCTACCAAGCTCGACAAGACGCTCAAGCGGGAAATCACCGTCCACGGCAAGCCGTTCGTGGTGTCGGTCTCGCCGGATGGACTGAAGCTCGTCGGCAAGGGGCGGCGTAAAGGTCTCGAGCTCGCCTGGGACGACCTGGTCTCCGGCGATGCGGCGCTCGCCACCGCGCTGAACGCGTCCGTCTCGCAGCGCGCCATGCTGGAACCTTCCGCGAACAACGATCCCGACCGGCGGCACGGCAAGCATGGCAGGCGTTCTCAGTCGCAGCGGTAGCGTCTCGCTTCTCCTCTACGTGAACCAGTTCTGCACGCGACACGCGGAGGCAGCGCGGAAGCGGGAGCGCGGCTGGCAGCGCTCGTCGGATGTGGAGCGCTAGCTACCGGTCAGCGGAAGGTCGCGGCGACGCCGGTTGGCGCGGCGATGTACGAGAGCGATGACATGGCATCGAGCGCGCGGCCGCTCGTCGTCCTGCCGCTCAAGCTCGGCACCGCACGGCCGCCGGCGCTGATCGCAGTAAGGACGTCGGCGTAGGTGTATTGCGGGTTATAGGCGCGCAGCATGGCCGCCAGGCCCGCGGCCTGCGGCGCCGCCATCGAGGTGCCGTTCATCACGCGGTACGCGACGTTGCTCCGTCCGGTGACGTCGATCTCGAAAGCAGTGATGCCGACGCCTTGCGCGGCGTTGCTGGCATCGCTCGCGAGGCGGAAGCCGATCGTGCACGCCTTGCCGACGCAAGCCGAGATGTCGTAGCTGAAGGGACCGATCAGTCCGCTCGTCGTGCCGGTGAAGGTCTGCAGCAGCGTGCCGCCCGCGAACGGGTCGCCCGCGCCGACGCGGTAGCCGACGCTCAGCGTGTCGCCGGGTTGCAGCGCGTGCTGCAGGCTGAACGAGACGAGCGCGCTCGTGCCGGAAGGCACCGTGAAGCTCTTGTAGACGCGCTGGTCGGCGCTGTTCGCGTACGAACCGGACGGAAAGGTGACCGGATTGGCGAGTACGTCGACCGGCCGGCCGCCGAGCGTCAGCCGGCGCCACGCCCAGCCGCCCGAGCTCGTCCAATCGAGCGCGCCGGCGCTGTTGAAGGCGTCGGGGATGCTCGTCGTCTGCAAGGCCACCGCGCTCAGGATGTTCGTGCCGGGCGCGCCGACGTCGACGCTCGTCGCGCCGTAATTGGCGAACGCGGCCAGCGCGAACGTCTGGTCGAGCGCCGTCACGCAGAGCAGGTTCGGATGCGCGTAAGCGCACGGATATTCCGGCGCACCGCCGTCGACGTTCGCCGCATCGTTGCCGGCCGCCGCGATCACGGCCACGTCCTTCGCCTGCGCGTTGGTGATCGCCGCCGCGAGCAGCGGGTCGAAGCTCGCGCCGCCGATGCTCATGTTGATCACCTTGGCGCCGTGGCTCACCGCGAAATTGACGCCCTGCGTGAGGCTGGCCGTGGTGCCTACACCCGTCGCGTCGAGCACCCGGACGGCCATGATGCTCGCCTTCCAGCACACCCCGGAGATGCCGGTCGCATTGTTGCCGGATGCGCCGATGATGCCGGCGACGTGCGTGCCATGGCCGTTCTCGTCCATCGGATCATCGTCGTTGCCGATGAAGTCCGCGCCATGCCGCGGAGACGCGGCGCCGCCGTCCCACATGTTGCCGGCGAGATCCTCGTGGCTGTAGTTCACGCCCGAATCCAGCACCGCGACCACCACGCCGCTGCAGTCGGTGACGTGGTCCCAGGCCTTCTCGACGTTCATGTCGTCGCCGGCCGTGCCGGCGTTCGGGGAGTAGCTGGACGAGGCGACCGCCTGCCCGGTGTTGCGCAGCGCCCAGAGCTGCCCGACCTGCGAGTCGTTCGGCAGTCCGCGCGCGCGATAGATGTAGTTCGGCTGCACCGATTCCACGGCCGGGTCGCTGCGGTAGCTGGCGAGCGCGTTCGCCACGCGCTCCGACGGCGCAATGCGCACATGCACCCAGTCCGGCGCCGCCGGCGAGGGCACGATCGAGTGTCCGCGTACCGCAACGCCTGTGCGCGGCGCGGCCGGCTTGAACCGGACGAGAAGCTCGCCTTCCACGTACGCAGGGCCGGCGCTCTGCGCCGCGACCGGACGCACCGGGGCGAGAGGCCCGGCGTCGTTGCCGATCGTCAGGACGATCGCCACGAGAGCCGCGATCGAGGCGCGGATCATCGCAGCGTCACCCCGATGACCTGCGATGCGCTGCTGTACGTCCGCGTCGCGCCACCCTGGGCATCGAGGGCCCCGTAGGCGCGTACGGTGATGGAGAAGCTGCCCGAGGACAGCGTGACGGTCGTGGAGGTCGGCGCTGCCGAGCCCGAAACGTAGGGCACGTCGATCGGCTCCCGGCCGCTGATCGATACTTCATAGCCGCCGCCGGGCCGGTTGACGTTCGCCTCGCGGCTCGGGTTCCAGGCGATCGTTACGGCCGCCGGGCCGGTGGCAGCACCGTCCGCCTCGCCGCCGCCTCCGCCTCCACCGCAAGCGACCAATCCCGCGGCGAAGAGCGCGGCGAAAATGCGGCCGGCCGGCAACTCAGCCCCCGCTCCGGCCGAGGCGAAAGCGCTTTTCCGCCAGCGCGAGGAGCGCCAGCAGCTCGGCCTTCTCGGTGGCTTCCTCTTTCGTCGTGCCGTAGGCGATCAACTGCGGGAATTCCGGCACCTGCGCCGTCCAGCGTCCGTCGTTCGCCTGTTCGTGGACGATGGAGAAGTGCATCACCGCTGAGCGGTCGCGCCGCCCTGTCCGGCGACCGATTCTTTCCAGATGACGGCGTCGTCCACGGCATAGAGCAGGCAGCCGCCCTTCGCCACGTTCGAGCATTGCTTCATCGCGATGTCGCGCGCGTCCTGCAGGCCGCCGGCGAAGCCGCAGCGGCCGTCCTGGCTCACCGCATAGGCCCGCGGCCCGGGCGACTCGAGGAAGGCGCGGTAGAGGCCCTTGCAGGCGTCGCTCTTGATGTTCGGCACGCGATCGAGCGCGAGGAGCGGCGCGCGATCCGGATCGTTGGAGTCGAGGCGGGCGAACGTGAGGTTGTTCTTCGCGAGGAAGTCCTCGACCGTCGGCAGCCAGTAGCGCACGCCGAGCGTGTCGCCGAAGATGTAGTGGCCGTCCTTGCCGAACGCCGGCTGCAGCGCGTACTCGGCCTTCGCGCCGCCGGCGACGAGCCGCTCGTACCAGCCGCGCGAGATCTTCGGGCTGAAGAAAAGATCGTTCTCCGAGTAGTGCATCAGCACCGGCACGCGGATGTTGCGGCCGAGCGTGTCGAGCACGCGCGCCACCGGCTCGACCGCGCAAGGCACGCCGGGCGTGGCATCCGGATCGCCGCCGCGTCCCGCGGCGAAGGACAGCACCGCGACGAGACCCGGCGGGTTGCGCGTGCCGGCGGTGAAGAGGGACACCATGCCGCCGGCGGACTGCCCGGCGAGGATCATGCGGTTGCCGTCGACGTAGGGCAGCGTGCGCGCATAGTCGTACGCCGCCATCACGTCCTCCGCCGCCTTGCCTTCGGCGGTGAAGTAATCGGGATTCGCACAGGAGCCCGGGTCTTCCGCCATTTCGCCGCCCGTGGCGCCGAAGCCGCGACGCAGCGGCATCACCACCACGTAGCCGCGCCGCGCGAAGACCGCGGCGGCGTTGATGAGGAGATCGGACGATTCGCGCGCGCGCTCGCGGGCGGACGCGGACACGCCGTGATTGAGGACCACGGCGCCGAACGGGCCCTGGCCTTCCGGGCGCAGAACCGTCGCGGCGATGGTGCGATTGTTCGGAGCGGGGATGCGCACACGCTCTTCGATGAGGCGCGGCCCGTAGTAAGGATGTTCTTCTTGTGCCGAAGCCACGCGGGCGGCCAGGCCTGCCATCAGCGCGCACAGCAAGACGAGCGCGCGCACGATTCCTCCCTGTCCTCCCATCGTTTCCTCCTAGTGAAAATTGCTACGGAACGCTACGCACTGTAGCGAGGAATACGACAGTCGGGAAGACTGAAAATTCGACAGCGGAGCGCTTGTAGTTGCTGTCGGGCCGCGCCGACACGCTCAGCGGATTTGCGCTAGATCAAAGACCTACAAGTTCCGAACGGCGCTACGCGGCCGCCTTGCACTACACGCGCCCTCGTAGCGCAGCGCGGCGCCGAAAAAATATTTGTCGGGACGCGTCCACTGGCGTTCCCGACGACAAATCTACTGGCAGTAAGTCGCCGTCGCGCCGCCCGAGGGATCGCCCGGCTCCGACGACGCCCACTGCTGCACGGCGTTGAATGTCACCGAGCAGTCGCTCGCCACGACGAACTGGAACACTCGCCAATAGCGGTTCGTCGCCTCGCCGGACGGCGGCGAGAAAATGCGGATCTGCGAGCCGAAGCGCATCTCGACGCGCGCGGGCGACCCTGTCATGCCGGGCGCAAACGTGTTGCTGAAGTTGTGCACGAAGTATTCGGACGTCCCGATGGGCAGCTGCGCCACCGTGATCACTTCCGGTCCGAAGGCGGTCACATCGTCGACGTCCAGCGCGGCGAACGGCTGAGCCGAGAGGCTGCCGCGGTTCGCGAAGTAGACGTGCGCGGCGTTCGGCCCCTTGAGGTGCGAGTCGAGATCGGTCGGCGCAGAGCCCCAGGTGAGGCGGACGGTCAGCCCCGACGTCGGCATGATGAGGCACGGCGTGACCGTGAAGGTCGCCCCCGGCGCGGTGACCGTCGCCGAATTGGAGCTGCGCGGCGAGGTCGCCGTGACGACGGCGTTCGCGCCGAGCTTCATTGGCACCTGGGCGACGCCGGTCGAGTCGGTCACCCCGGCGCCGCCGCCGCTGTAGTTCTGGCCGTCGGACTGGACGCGGGCGCCGCTGATGCGCACGCCATTCTGGTCCTCGACGCACACGCTCAAGGTCGACGGGGTGTAGATCTGGCCGGCGGCCCAAGTACCGATGGCGTTGATCGTGCCCTCGTAGTACTGGTTGGGCGCCGAGCCGCCGAGCGTCGCGGTAGCGCCACTGACATAAGTGCCGGCGGCCGGGTCGAAGCGGAACAGGGTCGCTGTCGCCGGCGGTGTCGCGCGCGTGCTCACCGGGATGCGGATCGTCACTGCGCCGGTCACGTTGGTGAGCGCGGCTCCCCCCGAGTCGGTGATCCGGATGTCCAGCGCGCCAAACGTCTCGAACGGCGAACCGCTTGCCACGTATTCGCCCGGCTCCAGATAGGCATCGAGCGCCGTGGAGAGCGGCGTCAAGATCACCGTCGCGTTGCCGGACGCGGGCGCGGTGTTACTCGCTGTTGCGAGGACGTTCGCCGCGATGACGAGCTGAGCGTCGCCGTTGGTGATCGTTGCGGGGGCTGTCGGGTCGAAAGTCGAAGGCGAGGTCGTCCCGTTCGGTGTCATCAGCATGATGACGGAGGTTTCGATGCCCGACGTGATGACCACCGTGCGCGACTGCGGCGCATAGGTGTCGATGTTGAAAGACACGACCGACGTGCCGTTCGGAATGGTGGGCAGGGCGAAGTTGCCGTTCGCGTCGCTGACGGTGGTCAAGCCGCCGGCCGAGATGGTGACGCCCGCAATCGGGCTGCCGCTGGTGGAGTCGACGACGATGCCGATCAGGCCGGTCACGGCGCTGCCGGTGAAGGACGGCAGGCCGCCGTCGCCACGCCGCCCGAAAGGCTTGCCCGCCAGGCTCGGGTCGCCTTCGCCCCCGCCGCCGCCGCAGGAAAGGAGCGCGGCAAGGCAAAGGACCACGGTAACACCCACGGCGAGGCGGCTGGCCAATATTTTTTTCATCTTGTATCCCCCCTTATCCAGCCCGAGCAAGCTAGCAGCAAGCGCGCCGTGGGACAAGCCGACGCGCCACGTTTTCGCGCGTTACCACATGGCGCGCAGCTTCGAAGCCACTTCCACCGGCGGCTTTTCGTCCCAGACGCGCTCCTGCAGACAATGCATCACCGCCTTCGTCAGGAAGCGGCTCTTCGCGCCGTAGACATGCCGATCGCCCATGCGCGACTGCTGCGTGACGTAGTACTTGAGCGGGGCGACGAGGTCGAGATCGCGCTTCGCCCGCGTCATGGCGACATAGAGGAGCCGCCGCTCTTCCTCGATGAGGGCGGCGCTGCCGGTGGAGAACTCCGAAGGAAAGCTGCCGTCGGCGACGTTGAGCACGAACACCGCGTCCCATTCCTGCCCCTTGGCCGAGTGCACCGTGGAAAGCACGAGGTAGTCCTCGTCCAGGTGCGGGTCTGCCGACAGGTCGCCGCTCGCCGCCGGCGGATCGAGCGCAAGCTCGGACAGGAATTTCTCGCGCGACTGGAAATTGGCGGCGATGCGCTCGAGCTGGGCGAGGTCGCCGGCGCGGACCTGGGCCTGCTCGTAGATGCGGTCGAGGTGCGGCTCGTACCACTCACGCACCCGAGCCAGCTGGCCCGCCCACGGCGATTCGGGCGCCGCGAGTGCGATCATCAATTCCGCTAGCGGCTTGTCGAGCTCGGCGAGGCTCGCCCAGCCGCTGATCTCGAAGCGCGTGAACGCCTGCTGCGCGGTGGCGGGCCCGATGCCCGGCAGCAGCTGCAGGGTGCGGAAGGCGGCGATGCGGTTTTTCGGGTTGTCGGCCCAGCGCAGCGCGGCGAGGAGATCCTTGACGTGCGCCGCCTCGAGGAATTTCAGCCCGCCGTACTTCACGTACGGGATGTTCCGCCGCACGAGCTCGAGCTCCAGCACGTCGCTGTGGTGCGAGCTGCGGAAGAGGACCGCCTGGCGTTTCAGCGCGATCGACCGCTCGCGGTTTTCGAGCACCTGGTGCACGACGTAGTTCGCCTGTGCGGCGTCGTCCGCCACCGTGACATACCGCGGGCGCGCGCCGGCGCCCTTCACGGAGCGCAGGCGCTTGCCGATGAGCGCGTTCGCCGCATCGAGGATCGGTTGCGTCGAGCGGTAGTTGTCCTCGAGGGCGATGGTTTCGGCGCCGAACGCGGCCGCGAAGCCGCGGATGTTCTCGACCGTTGCGGCACGGAAGGAGTAGATGGCCTGCGCATCGTCGCCGACCACCGTGAGCCCCTTCCCATCCGGACGCAGGCGCCGCAGGATGCCGGCCTGCAGCACATTCGTGTCCTGGTACTCGTCGACCAGGATGTGGTCGAAGGCGCCGCCGATGTCGCGTGCGAGCGCCTCGTCCTCCAGCATGAGGTGCCAGTAGAGCAGCAGGTCGTCGTAGTCGAGCGCCTGGTTGTCGAGCTTGCGCTCCACGTAGGCGCGATAGAGCCGCGTCAGCTCGCCTTCCCACTCCGCGCACCAGGGAAAGTGGGCATTCAGCGTCTCGCACAGCGCGCCTTGCGTGTTGACCTTGTGAGAGTAGATGGCGAGGCAGGTGTCCTTGCGCGGAAAGCGGCGCTCCGATTTCGAGAAGCCCAGCTCGTGGCGCACCACGTCCATCAGGTCGGCCGCATCGCCCCGGTCGAGCACGC
>DATMIG010000138.1:0-4748 GCA_035554335.1 Burkholderiales bacterium | reverse complement strand
ATGTCACCGCCATCACGCGGCGCCGGGACGCCGTCTTCCAGGCGGCGACGATCAGCGGCGCGACGCTCGCGCGCACCGACACCGCCCAGCTGAACGCTATCCGCGCCGAGGTGGCAGTGTGGCGCGCCGTCGAGGCGGCCGTGAGTGAAGTCATCGCGGTGCATGCCACCCCCAGCGGCGGCGGCGCGTTCAACATGCGCGTGGCGCTGCGCCAGCGCGCGCCGGGGGACGCGCGCGCGGCGATCGATGCGGTGTTCGCCTGCCCGGTGCACGTCAAGCACGTGTTCGTGGTCGACCCCGACGTCGACGTGTTCTCGGCCGAGGCGATGGACTGGGCGCTTGCCACGCGCTTCCAGGCGGCGCGCGATCTCGTCGTTCGCGACGGCTTCCGGCCGATGCCGCTCGACCCTTCGCTGCGCGGCCGCACGGTCGCGTCGAAGGCCGGCTTCGACCTCACGCTGCCGGTGGGCGAGAGGACGGGCATCGACAGCCGCAGGCCCGAGCCGCCGCGCTACGAAGGACGGCATTTCGACTCGGTCGCCGCGGCGCTCGCCGACGGCCCGAAGTTCTTCGTCGAGCTGATGAGCGCGCGCGACAGCCGCGACGGGCGCGAGATCGTGCGCGAGCTCGACGGGTTGCGCGGCTCGGGAACCCTGGAGCGCGATCCCGAAGGACGCTATGTATATCGGCCGGCGCCTTCCGCGCGTTGAGGACGCGCGCCTCCTCACCGGAAGGGGGCGCTATGCGGACGACGAAGCCTGCGAGGGGCAGGCATGGTGCGCCTTCGTGCGCTCGCCGCATGCGCATGCGCGGATCGTGCGCATCAATGTCGACACAAGGTTGCCGGGAGTAGTCGGCATCCTGACCGGTGCGGATTACGTCGCCGATGGCCTCCAGGCGATCGATCACGTGCCCAATCCGCTCGACATGCACGACATCAACCGGCGCGCCTTCGACAACCCGCGCCAATCGCCGCAATGGCCGCTCGCGCCCGACAAGGCGCGGCACGTCGGCGAGCCCGTCGCCGCAGTGATCGCCGAAACCGCGGCGCAGGCATTGGACGCGGCCGAGCAGGTCGAGGTCGAGTACGAGGCGCTGCCGCTCGAGGAGACGGTCTGCTTCGACCATGCATTCGGCGATGCCGACGCCGTTCAGCGCGCGATGGAAGGCGCGGCGCATGTCGTGCGCCATCGGTTCGCGCACCAGCGTGTGGCGAACTGCCAGATGGAGCCGCGCGCGGTCATCGGAACGTACGCAGGCGGGGAGTACACGCTCGTCTGCGGCAGCCAGGGCGCGGTGCTCCACAAGCACATGCTTGCGAAGCTCCTCGGAGCGGACAGGGTGCGGGTCGTGGTGCGCGATGTCGGCGGCGGCTTCGGTCCGCGCAACTACCTGCAGCCGGAAGCGGTCGTCGTTGTCTGGGCGGCGAAGCGCCTCGGACGCCCGGTGCGCTGGGCGAGCACGCGCAGCGAAGCGTTCCTCGCCGACTTCCAGGGACGCGATGCCGCGATCGACGCCGCGCTCGGCATCGACGGCGAAGGCCGCATCGTCGGCTACGACGTGCACGTGCGCGGCAACGTCGGCGCGCACACCGTGTCGTTCGTTCCGCTCTCCAACTTCCGCAACATCCTCACCACGGTCTATCGCATCCCGGCCGTCTCATTGCGCGTGCAGGCCGTCACCTCCAATACGGTGCCTTCGGTGCCGTATCGCGGCGCTGGCCGGCCGGAGGCGCATCACGTCATCGAGCGGCTGCTCGACATGGCGGCACGCCGCGCTCGCATCGACCGCGCCGAAATTCGCCGGCGCAACCTCGTGCGCAAGGCGGACATTCCGTACCGGACACCCACGCGTTACGTCATCGAGTCCGGCGATTTTCCCGGCTACATGGATCGCGCGCTCGCGATGGCCGATTACGCGCTCTTCGAGGCGCGAAAGTCCGCTGCGCGCCGGCCGCGCGGCATCGGCATCGCGAATTACGTCGAATCGCCGGTCGGCGCGCCGCGGGAGCACGTCGAGCTGCATGTGCGCAAGGACGGCATCGACCTGGTCACCGGCACCCAGTCTTCCGGCCAGGGCCACGAAACGTCCTTCGCGCAGGTTGTCGCCGACCAGCTGCAGGTGCCGATGGATGCGGTGCGCCTTCGCACGGGGGACACGGCCTTCGTCAAATCGGGCGGCGGCTCGCATTCCGATCGCTCGCTGCGATTCGCGAGCACGCTCATCCACTCCGCGGGGGCGCGTCTGATCGAAATGGGCCGCCAGGCGGCCGCCGCGCGGCTGGAAGCCGGGATCGAGGACATCGAATACCGGGACGGCGCCTTTCGCGTACTCGGCACCGATCGCTCGATCGCGCTCTTCGACCTCGCGCCGCTCGCCGTGGAAGAGGACATCAATGCCCGCATCCCGGCGAGCCCGGGCGGCTGCGCGGTGTGCGAGCTCGAGGTCGACCCGGACACCGGCGCCGTCAGGATCCTGCGCTATATATCGGTGGACGATGTCGGGCAGGCGGTGAATCCCCTGATCGTCGACGGCCAGACGCACGGCGGCATCGCGCAAGGCGTCGGGCAGGCGCTGATGGAAGGCGTGGCCTTCGACGCGTCGGGGCAGCTGCTCAGCGGATCGTTCATGGACTATGGCTTTGCGCGGGCCGAGAACCTGCCTTTTTTCGAAACCGCGCTGATGGAGGAGCCGACGCGAGGCAACCCGCTCCGAATCAAGGGCGGCGGCGAGGGCGGCGTGGTGCCCGCGACGGCCGCGGTGATCAATGCGCTCTGCGACGCGCTCGGCGTGGACGACGTGGCGATGCCGGCAACGCCGGAGGGCGTTTGGCGCCTATTGAAAGACAGGCAATGAGGTCCATCGCATTCCTGCTCGCGGCATTCGCGATGTGCGCCCATGCGCAGGCGCCGGCCTGGCCGGCGAAGCCGATTCGCTGGCTCGTGCCGTTCGCGCCCGGCGGGCCGGCCGACGTCGTCGCCCGAATCGTGGCCGCGGGCCTTGCCGAGCGCACCGGTCAGCCGAACATCGTCGAGAACCAGGCGGGCGCGGGCGGCAACATCGCTCACGCTGCCGCCTCCAAGTCCGCGCCCGACGGGTACACGCTGGTCTTCGTCGTGCCGAGCGTGATCACCAACCCGTTCTACTTCAAGGCGAGCGTCGATCCCTTCCGCGAGCTCGCCCCGGTCATCCACCTCGACACCGCCTCCATGGTGCTGCTCGCCCATCCGTCGTTCCCCGCATCCACGGTGGCCGATGTACTGGCACAGATCCGGCAGAAGCCCGGCAGCGTCACCTGCGGCGCATCGGGCGCGCTTCCTTCCGTGGGCTGCGAGCTGCTGCGCGCGCACGCCGGCGCGGATCTGCTGATGGTGATGTACAAGGGCAATGGACCGGCCCTGAACGCGCTGATGGGCGGCGAGATCAACCTGCTCTTCGACGTGGTGAACATCGCCGCGGGTCACGTGAAATCCGGGCGGCTGCGCGGCATCGCATCCACGGCCCCGCGCCGCGGCATCGGACCCCTGGGCGATCTTCCGGTGATGGCGGAAACGATTCCGGGCTTCGAGCTCGTCACGTGGCATGGCGTCATGATGTCGCCCGCCACGCCCCGGGCGCTGGTGCAGCACGTCAACCGGGAGCTGAACGCCGTCCTCGAGCGCGCCGACGTGCGCGAGCGTTTCGCCGCGTCGGGCTTGCAGATCGCCGGCGGCTCGCCCGACGGCTTCGCCGCCGTGCTGCGCCGCGATTACGACAAATATGGAGCCGCCCTGCGCTCAGCGGGCGTGAAACCCGAATGAAACGAGTCCGTCGCGTCGTCACCGGTCATCGAGATGGAAAGGCGGTCGTGCTGTTCGACGGCGCCGCACCCAACCAGAAGCTGCGGCAGGCCTCCGGCCTCGTCTCCACGCTGCTCTGGGTAACGGACGAGACGCCGGCGGACATCTCGGGCGCCGCGGACCGCAGCCTGCGCGAGATCGGCGTGCCGCCGCCCGCGAGCGGCACGATCTTCCGGGTGGTGGATTTCCCGCCCGAGGGAAGCGCGCGCTCGCGGGAGGCCATCCTCCAGGAGATGGGCGTATCCGACCACGGCGGCGCGCGCCACGCCACGATGCACCGCACGCGCAGCGTGGATTACGCCATCGTGCTGGAGGGCGAGATCGACATGCTGCTCGACGACTCGGAAGTGCACCTCGCGGCGGGCGATGTGCTGGTGCAGCAAGGCACCAACCACGCCTGGGTCAACCGCGGCGCCGGGCCCTGCCGGGTGGCCTTCGTGCTGATCGATGCGAAACAGGCATAATCGGCCCGCAGTCCCAATAAAAGGAGAAGAGACCTATGAGCTCTGTCGCACCCTCAGTTCCGTCCAATTCACCCGGCATCGTCTCGCCCGGCTACCAGCCGATGCTGCTGCTCGCCGGACGCATCCTGCTCGCCGCCATCTTCGTCTGGTTCGGTTACCTCAAGCTCACCGGATGGGAAGGCAGCATGCAGTACTTCGCCAAGTGGGGCTTCTCTTGGGCGCCCGCGCTGGGCGCCGCTCTGGCGGTGATTTTCGAGCTCGGTGGCGGCATCCTGCTGCTTGTCGGGTGGAAGACACGCTGGGTGGCTCTCGCCTTGTTCGTTTACGTGCTGGTCGCGACGTTCATCGTTCACACGTACTGGACCTATGAGGCGGCGCAGCGCTTCAACCAGATGTCGCACTTCTACAAGAATCTAGCGATCATGGGCGCCATGTTGTGTCTGGC
>DATMIG010000137.1:0-3714 GCA_035554335.1 Burkholderiales bacterium | reverse complement strand
GCGACCATCGGCTCCTCGATCGGCTCGCCGCTGAAAAGCAGCGCCCGGAAATCGCCCGCCGCGGCGATCGCGATCTCCTCGCCCGGTCCCGGCTCGAACCACACCACGTCGCCTGCCTGGACGTTGCGCCCGCCGACCGTGGCGCCGCCGTCGAGCACGTAGAGGAACGCACGGTCGCGCCGGTCGATTTCCTGCGAAAGCCGGGCGCCGGCGGTCAATCGGATCTCGGCGAGGCCCATCGGGTAGTCGCTGCCGTGCGGATGCGTCACGTCGCCGGAGCGGCCGGCATAAACGCGCACTTCCCCGCCCTCGAACCGGCGCACCGGCACCTGGGCGAGCCGCTGGTCCTGATAGCGCGCCGGCCCCATCTTCATCGCCCGAGGCAGGTTGAGCCAGAGCTGGAGGGTGTGTACGGTCTCGCGGCCGTGCGGCATCTCGCTATGCAGGACGCCGCGCCCGGCGGTCATCCACTGCACGTCGCCCGCGCGCAGCACGCCGTGCGCGCCGGTGTGGTCCCGGTGCTCGAGCGCGCCGTCGAGCACGAAGGTGACCGTCTGCATGCCGCGGTGCGGGTGCTCTTCGAACCCGCCCGGTGCGCGGAACCAGTCTTCGCTCAGGCGCAGGAAGGGCGACGTCTGCGCATAGGCCTCGTTGCCGAGGACCAGCAGCTTCTTCTGTACCTGCGGCGAGCGCTGCGCAATGACCTGGGTAACGCGATCGACCCGCCGTTCCATCCGCGTAGTCTACTGGTGCACGCCGAATTCTTTGACCAGGCGCGCATTACGCTGGTACTGGTCGCGAACGATCTTCGTCGCCTCGTCCACCGTGGTGCTGAGCGGCTCCATGCCGATGGCGGTCATGCGTTTGCGCGCCTCCGGCGTGGCGAGCGCCGCCCTGGCCTCCTCGTTCAGCTTCGCGAGTACCGACTTCGGCGTGGTGGAGGGCGCGGCGAGGATGAAGAGCGAGCCTTCCATCTCCTTCTCGAGGCCCTTGACGCCCGCTTCGCCGAGCGTCGGGACTTGCGGCAGCAGCGACGAGCGCTTCTCCTGCAGGACGGCGAGCGGCACCACGCGGCCCGCCTCGATCATCTTCGCCACGCCGCCGCTCGGCACGCCGATCATGGCGTCGACCTGCTTGCCGAGAAGGCCGGTGAGCGCCTCCGCGATGCCCTTGTACGGCACATGGGTCAATTTAACCCCGGTCGAACGCTCGATGAGCAGGCCGGCGATATGGAAATGCGAGCCGGTGCCGCTCGTTCCATAGGTGACGCCGGGATTGCGCCGCGCGTTGTCGAGGAACTGGCGGACATCCTTCACGCCCGAGTCCTGGTTGACGACCAGCACCATCGGCGCGCTGCTCGTGATGATGACCGGCGCGAGATCGTTCACCAGGTCGACGCCGCCGGCGGCGCCCTTGGGCAGCACGTGCGCGGCCATCAGCATCGTGTCCGGCGCGAAAAGAAGCGTGTAGCCGTCCGCCGGCGCCTTGGCGACGTACGCCGCGGCCACCATGCTGCTCGCGCCGGGCTTGTTCTCGACGACGATGCTCTGCCCCAGGCGCGGGCTCAGCCGCTCGGCGAGCGTGCGTCCCATCGCGTCGACGCCGGCACCGGGCGGCACCGACACGACCATGGTGATGACCTTCTCCGGATAGGCGGCGCGCGCCTCCCGGGTGGCCGGCAGCGCGGCGACGACGAGCGCGGCGAGCGCGAAGACTGCAGCTTTCATGTTTCGTACTCCCTCAGTTAACCGGTGCCTTGAGCTGGCGGACGAATTGCGCGAAGCCGGCGAGCTGCTGCTTGATGAGGCCGCGGGTCGGCTCGTCGGAGACCTGGCCGGCCGCCTCGTCGAATTTCCCTTTCGCCGAGGCGATCATGATCTCGGGCCGGTTGAACACGTGGGCCTCGAGGAACACCATCATCTGCCTCAGGTGATACTGCGCGCGCGCGCCGCCGAGGACGCCCTGCGACGCCGACTGGATGGCGATCGGCTTGTTCTTGAACGGCTGGTCGGGCAGGCGCGAAACCCAGTCGATCGCGTTCTTCAGCACGCCGGGGACCGAATAGTTGTACTCGGGCGTCACGAAGATCACGCCGTCGGCCGAACGGATGCTCTCGGCGAGCGCATTGACGGTATCGGGAAAGCCGCGGCCCTGCACGTCGGCGTTGTAGTGCGGGATGCCGTCGATCGGCGGCGACGCCTTGACGCGCATGCCTTCCGGCACGAGCAGCGGCAACGTGCGCGCCACCATGGCGTTGTAGGACCCGCTTCGCAGGCTTCCGCAAATCGTCACGACGTTCAAGTTCGATTCCTCCGGTTGGGTTAAGCCGCGCGCGCCTGCTGGGGCACGAGCGTGGGTTTGGACGGCTCCGCCATGCGCGTGCTGCCGCGCGCGCCGCCGATGAGGGCGCCCGCCCCGCGCACCGTATCGACCACGGCGAGGCAGTTCTCGGGCAGGGCATCGCCGCGCCAGCCGACGTGGCCGTCGGGCCGCACGAGCACGAAGCGCTTTTCGTAGAGCTTCGCGGCTTCGGGGCTCGGGACATAGTGCACGCGAAGCGGCACGCCGCGCAGCGCCGCCGCCTCTTCCATCGGGCGCGTGTCGACCTCATCGAATTTGAGGAGCACGAACCCATCGCCGAAGAGGTCCAGGGTTGAAAAGTCGGTGCGCAGCCAGATGTGGGGCGCACGCGCTCCCGGGAAAGTGGTCGGCACGTAGCCGTGGGTATCGTCGGCCGGCCGCGGCGTGCCATCGGGCACGACGATCGGCGACGGGTGGTAGATGTAGCCGAGGTGCACGCCGATCGTCTTCCAGGAGCGTTCGTTCTGGCGCAGCAACCGCTCGCCCACGCGCCGCCGCGCCGCATCGCCGGCCGGCGTCGGCGCCTCGATGTCGGCGTCGCGCGAGCCTTCGGAAAGCCGCGAGTAATTGAGGAGCGACACCTCGGTGGCCCGGCTCGAGGCGGGGCGGCGCTCGTATTCGTAGCTGTCGAGGAGATGGCGTCCTCCCCAGCCCTTCAGCACGGCGGCCAGCTTCCAGCTCAGGTCAAACGAGTCCTGCAAACCGGTATTCATGCCGAGGCCGCCGTTCGGCGGGTGCGCGTGGCAGGCATCCCCGGCGAGGAAGACGCGGCCGTCCATGAAGCGGTCGGCGATCGTCATCTTGCGCGTCCACACGATCTTGTCCTCGACGGTGTAGTACACGCCGCGGCCGAAGCAGCGGCGCACCATGGCGTCGACGTCGACCTTGTGCACCGTGTCATGGTCGAGCCCGGGCAGCTGCAGCCGGAAGAGATCCTTGCCGTCGATGAGCGTGAGGAAGGACCAGGTCCCCTCCGGGCCCACGAACACATAGCGCCATGCCTGCTTCGTGCGATGCAGCGACAGGAACTCCGGGATGCGCAGGTAGACGTTCATGGTCACGTCGATCTGCTTGCGGCCGCGCACCTCGATGCCGAGCCGCTCGCGCACCGTGCTCTCCGAGCCGTCGCAGCCCACCAGGTACGAGGCGCGGATGCGGTAGCGGCGGCCGCTCTTGCGGTCGACGACGGTCGCGAGCACCGCTTCTTCGTCCTGCACGAAGCCTTCGAGCTCCGTCTCGTAGCGCAGCTCGTTGGTCGAAAAGGAACGCGCCCGGCGCTGCAGGATCGGATCGAACCAGGTCTGCGGACACGGCTGCGTGCGCTCGGGGCTGTGGGCCGACGCCGAATACGTG
>DATMIG010000136.1:0-6173 GCA_035554335.1 Burkholderiales bacterium | reverse complement strand
CGATTACCTGCGCCGCCACCCGGCCGCCGGCATCGCCAATACGTACAACATCCCCGAGCCGCCCGAGGCGGTGCACTGGGACACGCCGCTCGCGAAGTCGGTCGGCGTGCCCGAAGCGTACGACTATGGCCCCGAGCGCATCGCCTGGCTCGCGACGATGCTCACCAACTGGATCGGAGACGACGGATTCCTCGCCGAGCTTTATTGCGAGGTGCGGCGCTTCAACCTCGTCGGCGATCTGACGTATTGCCGCGCGAAGGTGTCTTCCACCACGCGGCGTGATGCGAAGTCAGGCGAGGCCAAACTCTCGATCCAAGCCGTGAACCAGCGCGGCGAAACCACCGCCGAAGGCTGGGCGGTCGTCGTGCTGCCGCGCCGTTGAGCTAATGTACAGAGGGAATGTACGAAGCGGGCGATCCGTGTCACGTCTCGAGTCCCAGTCGAACCGCCTCGCGGGCAAGGAAGGCCGCCTCCGTCCGCAACAGTGCGACGAGTGAACGCGAGCGCGAGGCGGGCAGGGCGTCGGCCGGCCCCAGGAGGCTGAGCGAGGCGAACGGCCGGGCCCGCTGGTCGATCACCGGTACCGCAAGGGCATGTACTCCGGCGACGATTTCTCCGCGGTGCACGCCGAACCCAGCGCGGACGGACGCCGCGAGTACGCCCTCGAGCGCACGCACCCAGCGGCTGCCGAGGCGCTGGAGCTCCCGAAGGTTGCGCTCCACGACTCGGCGGCGCTCCGCCTCCGGCAGCTCGATCAATATGGCGATGCCGTGCGCGCCGCTGAGCAGGGGCCGCCGACTACCCGGCTCGATGGAGTACGCCTGTTGCGGCAGCGCGCCGGCTCGCGCGGCGCACACGAGATCGGGGCCGCTACGCAGCATCAGGTACGCCATGACGCCCGTTTTCCGCGCAACGCGAGCCAGGCAGGTCTGCGTCGCGTCGACGAAGTCGGTATGGCTGCGCGGCAGAGCGAGGCCCAGCTCGAACAGCATCGGGCCCGGAACGTAGTGGCGATCGACTTCGCGCTGGCGCACCAGTCGCTCGCGCACGAGGCTCTGGAGAAGGCGGTGCGTGGTGCTGATGCCCAGGCCACAGAAGCTCGATAGATCCGAGAGGCGCCAGCCGATCTGGCCGCGAGTGGCCACGGTACGCAGGAGGAGTAACGCGCGCTCGGTGCTCTGCGCGCCGCTGCGCGCGCGGGAAAGCGACATTTCCACATTGTAGAAAACCCGCGCCGGGCTCGCCCGGACGCGCGCCGCCATCGCACTACCATCGAGCCGACATGGAGGGGCGAATTGGCCTACGTCGAATCGAACCGCTGCAGGATCTTTTTCGAAGTGATCGAGGCGCAAGCGCCGTGGGTGCGCGCGCCTCAGACCGTGCTCTTTCTTCATGGCATCGGCATCGACCTCCGCATGTGGACGAAGTGGATCCCGGCGCTCGCGGATAGCTACCGCCTGGTCCTCATGGACATGCGCGGCTTCGGCAGGTCGACGGTGCCGCCCGCCGGTGCGGTGTGGTCGATGGACGAGTTGGTGCAGGATGTGCTCGCCGTGGCCCGGGCGGCCGCGTCCGGCCCGCTGCACTTCGTCGGCGAATCCATGGGCGCGACAGTCGGCTTGTGCGCCTATCTGCGCAGCCCGGCGGCGTTCCGGACGCTTACGGTGAGCAACGGCGCGCACATGGGGGCGCCGTTGCGCAACCTCGACGACTGGGCAGAAGTGATCGGCAGCGGTGGAATGCCGGCGTGGTCGGCGATGATGTCGAGGCACCGCTTCTATGACGGCGGGCTGAGCGCCAGGGAGCGCGCGTGGTTCGACGCGGCGCAAGCGGCGTGCGCGCCGCATTCCTGTCTTAACGCGGTCGCGGTCCTGCGCGGCGTGGACCTTTCGGCCCGGCTCGGCGAGTTCAAGCTGCCGGTCCTCCTGCTGCACGGCGATGCCAGCCCCTTCATCCCGGCCTCGATCAGCGCCGCGCTACTGGCCGGACTCCCCGACGGACGCCTGCAAATCTTTGCGCGAGCCAAGCATGGCCTGCCCCTGTCGCACGGCATGGAGTGCGCGCGCGTGCTCAGGAATTTCCTGGACGAGAGATCGAATCACAAGGAAGAGAACGCATGACCTCGCTGCTCCGCCTCGGCGTCCTGCACCTGTTGCGGGCCCTCTGTTTTGCGTTGGCCGCCACAGCATGCGGCGCCCAGGACTGGCCGTCGCGGCCGGTCCGCATCGTGGTGCCCTTCCCGCCGGGCAACGGCGCGGACGTGATCTCGCGCCTGATCGGCGAGCGCATCGCGCCCGCTCTCGGCCAGCCAGTGATCGTCGAGAACCGCCCCGGCGCTGGCAGCATGGTCGGCACGACTTTCGTCGCGAAATCGGCGCCCGACGGCTACACCCTGCTCGCAGGCGGCAACAGCGCCATGGTGATCAACCCGTTCCTGTACAAGGACGCGCCGTACGACACGCTGCGCGATTTCGCCCCGATCGTGAACATCAGCGCGCTGCCGCTCGCGCTGTGTGTGACGCCATCGCTCCCGGTGCGCAACGTCCCGGAGCTGATCGCGTTAGCAAAGGCGAAGCCGGGTGCGATCACGTACGGCTCGTCAGGCAACGGCAGCACCCATCACCTGACCACGTCGCTCTTTGCCACGGCGGCCGGCATCCAGATGACCCACATCCCTTATAAGGGTTCGACCGCCAGCTTTGCCGACTTGATCGCCGGCCGCGTGCAACTCGTGGCGGACACCATGCCGACTGCCGTGCTCTACGCCCGCTCCGGCAAGGTGCGCGCGATCGGAGTCACGTCGCTCAAGCGCTCGCCGTTTTTGCCGGATGTGCCGACGCTGGACGAGCAGGGCCTGAAGGGATTCGACATCGTGGCATGGACGGGCCTCTTTGCGCCCGCTGGCACGCCGGAGCCGATCCTCGACCGGCTGAACGCAGAAGTGCTGAAGGTGCTGCGCGAGCCGGACACGCGCAGGCGAATGAACGATCTGGCGCTCGATCCGATCGGCAATACTCGCGAGCACTTCACCGCCTTCCTCAAGCAGGAACTCGAGCGCTGGAAGAAGGCCGTGCAGGCTTCCGGCGCGAAGATCGACTGAGGCCCGCCATGCGCGTGATCGACTTTCGCCTGCGCCCGCCGGCCCCGGGATTCCTCGATCTGGTGATCTACGCCAACGTCGAGCGCACCGCGCAGATGGCGGCAGGCGTCGGCATGACGCTGCCATCCTCGGTGCGGCAGCGCTCCATGGAGCGGCTGTTCGCGGAGATGGACGAGGCGGGCGTGCGCTACGGCGTCGTGCCGGGCCGGCTCTCGCCGGTGCTTGGCAGCATTCCACCGGATGATCTGGCCGCGGTCGTCGCTGCGCATCCGGACCGGCTGTTCGGCTATGCCGCCATCGATCCGTCCGACCGGCGTAAGGCGATCACGGCTATTGATACGGAGATGAAGCGTGGAATGAAGGGCGTGGTGCTCGAGCCGGGACTCATCGCCCAGCCTATGCATCTCGACGATGCACGCATCTACCCCATCTACGCGCATCTTGAGGACCGCGGCATCCCGGTGCTATTCATGGCGGGCGGCAATGCCGGCCCGGACATCTCGTACACCGCGCCGGAGCACATCGACCGCGTAGCGCGAGACTTCCCGCGCATGAAGATCATCTCCGGCCACGGCAACTGGCCGTGGGTCGCGCAGATCATCCACATCTGCTACCGGCGTCCGAATATCTGGCTCTCGCCCGACGTGTACATCTTCGGCGGTATGGCCGGCTGGCGCGAGTACGTCGATGCAGCGAACGGCTTCATGTCCGAGCGCTTTCTCTTCGCCACGGCTTACCCGCTGCTGCCACTCAAGGCAAGCGTCGACGCGTTCGTGCGCCTGGGCGTACGCGAAGCGGTGCTCGACCGGGTGCTCTATTCGAACGCTGCTACGCTGCTCGGGCTGCCCGCCTGAGCCCGGGCCGGCCACGACGGCTTCGCCGGCGAGACGGTGCGGCGCTCGACGCGAACTCCGGCCAAATAAAAATCTCGACGGGAGCCGAATCCTAGCGCCGCCGGCGGTTGCAACCAGGTGCGTACAGCCCTGTCCGAATCGTCCCCCTCGCGCGGCCTCTGTCCTTATAATCCCCCGCTTTTGAGCGGGCATGTGGTTCAAAAATCTCATCGTCTACCGGCTCACCGCCGGCTGGGCGCGCAAAGCTGAAGACTTCGAGGAGAAACTGGTTGCGCAGCCGCTGCAGAAATGCGGCGGCTTCGAGATGGAAAGCCGCGGCTGGGTGCCGCCGCGCGACGACGGCGCGTTCCTCTACCAGCAGAACCGGCATTGGCTGGTCGCGCTGGGCTTCGAGCAGAAGCTCCTGCCGAGCTCCATCATCCGCGACGCCGCCGAAGAGCAGATTGCGGCGATGGAGTCGATGCTCGGCCATCCGATCGGCCGCCGGCAGAAGCGCGACATCAAGGAGAAGGTGACGGCCGAGCTGCTGCCGCGCGCGCTCAGCCGCCGCCGGCGCACGTTCGCGTGGATCGACACCGTCAACGGCTGGCTCGCGATCGACGCCGCCGGCGAGCCGAAGGCCGAGCAGTTCATGGAGACGCTGCGCAAGACCGACGACGACCTGTCGGCGGCGCGCCTCGACACGCAACGCTCGGCGTCCGCCTGCATGACGAAGTGGATCAACGCCGCCGAGGTCGACGGGCCGTTCACCATCGACCAGGACCTCGAGCTGCGCGCGCCCGACGCGAGCAAGGCGACGGTGCGGTACGCGCGCCACACGCTCGAAGGCAAGGACATCCGCGAACACCTCGCGGCCGGCAAGGAGCCGCTGCGCCTCGGCCTGACCTGGAACGACAAGGTCTCGTTCGTGCTGACGAGCGACCTGCAGGTGAAGCGCCTCTCGTTCCTCAACATCATCGAGCGCGAGACCGGCGAGGAGCTGGACAACGAGGACGAGCGCTTCGACATCGACTTCGCGCTGATGACCGGCGAGCTGTCGAAGATGCTGGGCGACCTCGTCAAGGCGCTGGGCGGCGAGAAAAGCGCGCGCAGCCTGGAGAAGGCGGCCGCGTGATCCGCGAGCGCGTGCTGCGCGCCATCGCCCTCAACCGCACGCCCGGGTACCACTTCGCCGGCAACTTCGTCGACCTGTCGTTCGACCGGGTGGCGAGCGATGACACGCGCATCTCTTATGACACCGGCCCGTTCGGAAGCGACATCGGCTCGCTCGCCATGGCGGCCGATTTCGCGCTCGGCACGGCGATCCGCGCCGGGCTCGATCCCGCGACGCGCACGGCGACGGTAAGCATGTCGCTCCAGCTGATGGCGCCGCTGCCCTCGGGCCGGGTGAGCGCAGCGTCGCATTGCCATGGCTACCAGGGCGAAGGCTACGGCCGCGTCGGCCACGCCCGCGTGGTGCTCGAGGCCGGCGGCACCGAGATCGGCTTCGGCAACGGCGCCTTCATGATCCTCAAGCCGCCGCCGCACGTCACGATGCATCCGGTCGCGCACCGCAAGCGTGGCGATGCCGAGCCGGCGCCGGTCGCCGAAAAGGATCTTGCGTCCGATGAGCGCCGCATCCTGCAGCACGCCGACGAGGCGCTCGAGCGCGCGGCGAAGACCCACCAGCCCTTCATCCGCCATTTCTGGGGCTTCCTGCCGGAAAAGGGCCGCGGCAGCGCATCGTGCGTGATGCCGAACGGCCCGCATGTGGGAAATCGCGTCGGCAACGTGCAGGGCGGCATCATGATGGGACTCGCCGCCGTCACCGCGGCGGCGGCGCTGTCCGATACCTGGACGCTGAGCACGATCTCGGCAGCGTTCATCAGTCCCGGCGAAGGACCGGCGCTCAAGGCGCAGGCAAACGTCGTGCACCACGGCCAGCGCCTGTCGGTGGTTCGTACCGAAGTGACGCGCAACGACGGCCGGCGCGTGCTGGAAGTCACCAGCACCCAACTCGAACTAAAGCTTTAGGAAACGCTTCGCGTCGCCGACGCGCGGCAGGTTGTTGAACATCACGTAGGCGGTCCCGGGCGGCTGGGCGTCGTCGAGCATGCGCTTAAGCGCGCGCAGCTCTTTCGCCGCATACGAATGGCGAGCGCCGCCGATGCCGTGCAGTCGCCAATACACCGCGTGACGCGGCTCTGGCGGGGTGACGAACGGATCGACGACGTGCACGA
>DATMIG010000135.1:0-20606 GCA_035554335.1 Burkholderiales bacterium | reverse complement strand
AGGCGATAAGCCACCTTGTCCATCTTGCGCAGCACGAGCATGTCCATGTACTGCACCGGCACGTTCGACAGGGCGCGGAACGCGCCCGCCGGAATGCGCTGCACGAGCACGATCACGCTCTTCAGCGACGGCAGGATGCGCTCGGGCGTCTGCGGCCAGCGCGGATCGGGCGGAAACGCATTCAGCGTCGCGCACGAGGCGATGCCCGCGAGATCGGCGCCGAGCTCGAGCGCACGCCGCTTCACGTCCTTTGCGCTGGCGCTTTTCGCCAGGGGCGTTCCATCGGCAACTCGAGCGCGGAAAGGCATAAGGCATTGAACCACAAAATGGATAGAATCCCCGCGCATAGGAGGAGGCTCAATGAAACTCAAGATGCTGGCCGCGGCTGCGCTGATCTCGCCGCTTATGTCGATGAGCGCTACCGCAGCCGATGAACTGAAGATCGGATTCCTGTCGACCCTGTCCGGCCCCGCCGGCGGCATCGGCAACGAGATCCGCGACGGCTTCAACCTCGCCACCAAGCTCGCCGGCGGCAAGCTCGGCGGCATGAAGACCGAGGTGATCTTCGCCGACGACACCCTGAACCCCGACACCGGCCGCCAGCTCGCCGAGCGCATGCTGAAGCGCGATCGGGTGAATCTCATGACCGGCATCGTGTTCTCGAACGTGATGCTCGCGGTGTGGCCGACCATCCAGGAAGCGAAGACCTTCTACGTCGCGCCGAACGCGACGCCGACTTCCATCACCGGCAAGGGCTGCAGCCCGTACTTCTTCTCGGCTTCCTGGCCGAACGAAGCGCACCACGAGGCCGCGGGCGCCTTCGCGCAGTCGAAGGGCTTCAAGAACGCCTACCTCATCGCGCCGAACTATCCGGCGGGCAAGGATGCGCTCACCGGCTTCAAGCGCACCTACAAGGGTACCATCGTCAACGAGGTCTACTCGAAGCTGAACCAGCTCGACTACTCGGCTGAGCTGGCGCAGATCCGCGCGGCGAAGCCCGACGCGCTGTATGCGTTCCTGCCGGGCGGCATGGGCATCAACTTCATCAAGCAGTTCGTGGCGGCGGGCCTCTCCAACGAGGTCCAGCTCATCGTGCCCGGCTTCGCCTCCGACCAGGACGTGGTGCGCGCGGTCGGCGAGCCGATGCTCGGCCTCTTCGACACGTCGCAGTGGGCCTATGACCTCGACAACGACGCGAACCGCAAATTCGTCGACGCGTTCCAGAAGGAATACAAGCGCATCCCGACGCTCTATGCCGAGCAGGGTTACACCGCCGCCCTCATCATCGACCAGGCGGTGAAGGACGCGAAGGGCAAGGTCCAGGACGAGAAGGCGTTCCGCGCCGCCCTGATGAAGGCGCCCGAGCGCGCCAAGACGCCGCGCGGCCAGTTCAAGGAAGCCGCCAACGGCACGCCGATCCAGGACTACTACGTGCGCGCGCTGGTGAAGGACCGCGAGGGCCGCATCGTCAACAAGAAGATCGCCACCATCCTGCACGACCACAAGGATCACTGGCTGAGCGAATGCAGCATGAAGTAGTCCATTAATTGGGGTCAGACCCCAATTAATGTCCGCCATCCTTTTCTTTGAGCAGGGGCTGAACGGCATCCAGTTCGGCCTCATGCTGTTCCTGCTCGCCGCGGGGCTGACGCTCGTGTTCGGCATCATGGACATGATCAACCTCGCGCACGGCTCGCTCTACATGATCGGCGCGTACTTCATGGCGAGCTTCGTGCAGGCGACGGGCTCGTTCTGGATCGGGCTGCCGCTCGCGCTCATCGCCACCGCGATCGTGGGGGCGGTGCTGGAGGTCAGCCTGTTGCGCAGGCTCTATGGCCGCGACCACCTGACCCAGGTGCTGGCGACCTTCGCCATCATCCTCATCGCCAACGAGATCGTGCGCATCGTGTGGGGCTCGCAGCCGATCATGCTCAACGCGCCGGCCGAGCTCACCGGCCCGGTCGCCCTGCCGGGCGGGCTGCGCTACGCGTCGTACCGCCTGGTGATCATCGGCACCGGCACGGCGGTCGCCGTCCTCCTGTACCTGTTGGTCACCAAGACCCGCGTCGGCATGCTGGTGCGCGCCGGGGCGTCGAACCGCGAGATGGCGACCGCCATGGGCGTGAACATCCGGCGCCTCTTCACCATCGTGTTCGCGCTCGGCGCAGCGCTCTGCGCGCTCGCCGGCGCCATGCTCGGCCCGATCCTCGCCGTGCAGGTCGGCATGGGCGAGAGCATCCTGATCCTCGCCTTCGTGGTGATCGTCATCGGCGGCATCGGGTCGATTCGCGGCGCGTTCGTCGGCGCGCTGCTGGTGGGCATCGTCGATACGGGCGGGCGCGCGTTCCTGCCGATCATCTTCTCGACCTTCCTGCCGCCGCAGCTCGCCAGCGCGGCCGGGCCGGCGGTCGCGTCCATATTGATCTACCTGCTGATGGCGGTGGTGCTGTACTTCCGCCCGCAGGGCCTCTTCCCGGCGCGCGGATGAAGCGGGCCATCGCCGTTTTCGTCCTCTTGGCGCTGTTTCCGCTGGCGATGCAGGCGGTGGACGGCATGTTCTATGTCAGCCTGGCGAGCCGCATCCTCATCTACGCCATCGCCGCGACGAGCCTCAACCTCGTCCTCGGCTACGGCGGCATGGTGAGCTTCGGCCACGCCGCCTTCTTCGGCGCCGGCGCGTTCGTGGTCGGCATCCTGGCGGTGGAAGGCGTGCGCAGCGCGTGGATCGCCTGGCCGGCCGCGATCGCGGTGGCGGCGCTCGCGGCGCTGGTGATCGGCGCGATGTCGCTGCGCACGCGCGGCGTGTACTTCATCATGATCACGCTGGCGTTCGCGCAGATGATCTACTACATCTTCGTCTCGCTGAAATCCTACGGCGGCGACGACGGCCTCTCGATGCCCGGCCGCTCCACCGTCGCGGCGGACGTCACGCTGAGCGGCGACTTCCTCTGGTACTACCTGGTGCTCGCGCTGCTCGCGCTGGTGCTGTACGCGCTGCATCGCCTGGTGCACTCGCGCTTCGGCCGCGTGATCGACGCCATCCGCGAGAACGAGGCGCGCGCCGAGGCGATCGGCTTCCCGGTATATCGGTACAAACTTCTCTGCTTCGTCATCGCCGGCGCCATCGCCGGGCTCGCCGGCGCGCTGATCGCCAACCAGTCGAGCTACGTGAGCCCGAGCCTGCTGCACTGGATCCAGTCCGGCACGCTGATGATCATGGTGATCCTCGGCGGCGTCGGCACGCTGTGGGGCGGCGTGATCGGCGCGGCGGTGCTGCTCGGCCTCGAGCACCTGATCGCCGACTACCGCATCGGCTGGCTCGCCTCGCTCGCGCCGAACTACCAGGACCATGCAGGCCTCGCCGTGGGCGCCGTGCTGCTGATCATCGTGATGCTGGCGCCCGAAGGCATCGCGGGATTGTTCAGGCGGCGCCGCCATGCTTGAGCTGCGCGGCATCTCCAAGCGCTTCGGCGGCGTGGTGGCCACCGACGACGTCACCCTGGAAGTGACGAAGGGCGAGGTGCACGCGCTCATCGGGCCCAACGGCGCCGGCAAGACCACGCTGATCGCGCAGATCTCCGGCGTGCTGCCGATCGACGCTGGGCGCATCCTCTTCAACGGCGTCGACGTCACGCAGCTCAGGACGCATGCGCGGGTCGCGGCCGGCCTCGCGCGCAGCTACCAGATCACGAGCATCTTCCGGCGCTTCACGGTGCTCGACAATCTCGCGCTCGCCGTGCAGGCGAGGAGCGGCTCGAGCTTCTCGTTCTGGCGGCCGGTCAGCGCGGAGCGCGCGCTCTACGACGAGGCGGCGCTCATCGCGAACGAGATCGGCCTCGGCGAGCGGCTCGATGTCGTGAGCTCGAGCCTCGCGCACGGCGAGCAGCGCGCGCTCGAGGTCGGCCTCGCGCTCGCCACCCGGCCGCAGCTCCTGCTGCTCGACGAGCCGATGGCCGGCATGGGACCGCAGGAGTCACAGGCCATGATCGCCCTCATCGAGAAGATGCGCTCGCGCGTCACCGTGCTCCTCGTCGAGCACGACATGGACGCGGTGTTCCGCCTCGCGAGCCGCATCTCGGTGCTGGTGAACGGCCGCCTGATCGCCACCGGCGCGCCGGCGCAGATCCGCGCCGATGCGGAGGTGCGCAAGGCGTATCTCGGGGAAGAGATTGCTGCTTAGCGTGCAAAGCCTCGAGACGGCCTACGGCGCGAGCAAGGTGCTGTTCGGCGTCGACCTCGAGATCAACGCCGGCGAGATGGTGACGCTGCTCGGGCGCAACGGCATGGGCAAGACCACCACGGTGCGCTCCATCATGGGTCTCACGCGCGCCAAAGCCGGCTCCATCCGCTTCCGTGAGCGCGCGATCGAGCGCGAGGCGCCGGACCGCATCGCGCGCATGGGCATCGCGCTCGTGCCGGAGGGGCGACAGATCTTTCCGAACCTGTCGGTGCGCGAGAACCTGGTGGCCTTCGCCGACAACCGCTCGCGGCGCGCCGATCCGTGGACACCCGAGCGCGTGTTCGACATGTTTCCGAACCTGAGGGAGCGGGCGAACAACCAGGGCAACCAGCTCTCCGGCGGCGAGCAGCAGATGCTGGCGATCGGGCGGGCGCTGGTCACCAACCCGCATTTGCTCATCCTGGACGAAGCCACCGAAGGCCTCGCACCGCTCGTACGCGAGGAGATCTGGAGATGCCTCGCCACGCTGCGCGCGGCGGGCCAGACGATCCTCGTCATCGACAAGTACATCGAGCGCCTGGTGCGGCTTGCCGACCGGCATACCATCATCGAGCGCGGGCGCGTCGCCTGGCGCGGCACCTCGGCCGAGCTCGACGCCGACCGCGGACTCTGGCATCGATACCTGGGAGTCTGAATGCGCGAACCGATTCTCGCCTTCGCCGGCAAATGGCTGATCGTCGCCTTCTTCATCCTCACCGGCGTCGCCAACCTGACGAAGGCCCGCATCGCCGACCACATCGAGCGCATGGCCGGCTTCGGCGTGCCGCTTCCGGCCACCGCCTTCTGGATCGGCATTGCCATGCAGTTCACCGGCTGCGCGCTGATCATCGCCGAATGGCACGCCGGCGTCGGCGCGGTGCTCCTCATGGTCTTCACCATCGCCGCGACGGCGATCTTCCACCGCTTCTGGCAGAAGCCCGATCCCCTGCAGCGCAACCTCTCCCGCATCACGCTGCTCGGCAACATGGCGATCCTCGGCGGCTTGATGCTCCTCCTGCAAAACATCCTGCACGCCCCCTAGCAATCCAAGACTAATTGGGGTCAGATCAACAATTGCGGACAATGAGGCAAGTTGATCCGATCATCCTGAATTATTGATCTGACCCCAATTAGCATGGACTTCCGCTGGCCGCGCTCCCAGGCGGCGATCGACGCGATCCAGAAGGAAAGGCGCCGCCTGGCGGTCGAGCGCGCGCTGCGCTCGCCGTTCTGGAAGAAGCGCCTGCCGAAGCTGGACCTCGATCGCGTCCACGAGCCCGAGGTCTGGCGGCGCATCCCGGTGCTCACCAAGGAAGCGCTGCGCGAGATTCCCGCCGATCGCTTCCACGACGAGTTCTGCATCGCGCCGCGCACCGACGTGGTCGAGTACTGGCGCTCCGGCGGCACCACCGGCCGGCCGCTCTTTTATCCGCGTTCGGCGGAGGACATGAAGGCGAACCTCATGGCCTTCGAGCGCGCGTGGGCGCTGGTCGGCGCCACCGCCGACGATTGCGCGCACATCTCCTTCCCGCTCGGCGTGCATCCGGTCGCGCACCTCTACGCGCGCGCCGCCATCAACCTCGGCATCGGCACCGTCTGGTGCGGCGCCGGCAACAACACCGCCTCCGACGCTCAGCTCGAGCTCATCGAGCAGCTCAAGCCCACGATCTGGATCGGCATGGCGAGCTACGGCCTGCACCTCGCCAACCTGGCGGAGACGAAGGGCATCGACCTGTCTCGTTCCACCGTCAGGAAGCTATTGGTTGCGGCGGAGCCGCTGTCGCCGGTGAAGCGCGAGAAGCTCGAGCGCGCCTGGGGCGCGCAGGTCTTCGACCACTTCGGCATGACCGAGGCCGCCATCGTCTCCGGCGAAGGCCTCGACCACAGCGGGCTGCACGCCTTCACCGACCTCTGGCACCTCGAAGTGCTCGACGACAAGGGCGACCCGGTGGCCGACGGCGAGGTCGGCTCGCTGGTGGTGACGGCGCTGTGGTCGAACACGATGACGCCGTTCCTGCGCTGGAGCTCGGGCGACCTCGTCTCGCTTTCAGCCTCGCCGGGCGGCTCGCGCCCATGGTCCGTCTTCCCGATCATGCGCCACGCCCGGCGCACGGTCGGCTTCTTCAAGGTGCGCGGCGTGAATATCAACCATGCCGAGCTCGAGGACGCCCTGTTCCGCGACGCCGCCGTGGTGGATTTCCGCGCCGAAGTCACCAACGCGGGCGACAACGACGTGCTGCATCTCCACGTCGAGACGCGAGCCGAAGGAGCGCAGCGCATCGTCGATCTGGTGCGGCGGACCTTCCAGGTCACGCCCGAAGTGACCCTGCTGCCGCGCGGCACGATCGCCAAGGAGTTCGAGGCGAACGTCAAGGCGCCGCGCTTCGTGGACAAGAGAGGATGACGATGCGCTTCCTTGCCGCTCTGCTTTGCTTGGTCGCCGGCCTGGTGCAGGCGCAGGACTATCCGGTGAAGACCGTGCGCATCATCGCGCCCGCGGCGCCCGGCGGCAATCCGGACGTCCTCGGCCGCATGCTCGCCGTGCGGCTCGCGGAGGTGTTTGGCCGGCCGTTCGTCGTGGAGAACCTGCCGGGCGCAGGCGGCGTGGTCGCCGCCGAGCTGCTAGCGCACGCGGCGCCCGACGGGCACGTGCTGCTGCTCGGCGATTCCGGCAACCTCGCGATCAATCCGGCGCTGCAGCCCAGGCTCGGCTACAGCCCGTTGCGCGATTTCGCGTTCATCACGGCCCTCGCCGCGCTGCCCACGATCCTGGTCGCGCCGGCCTCCTTGCCCGCGAATTCGCTGGCGGAGTTCGTCGCGCTTGCCAAGGCGAAGCCGGGCTCGCTGAGCTACGGCTCGGCGGGCGCCGGCTCGATCCACCACCTGACGATGGCGCTGTTCGCCTCGCGCGCGCGGATCGAGATGCTGCATGTTCCCTACAAGGGCGGCAGCGCGATGGTCGCCGCGGTGCTCGCCGGCGAGGTGCAGGCAGGCTGGTCGGGAATCCCGAACGTGCTGCCGCACATCCGCTCGGGCCGGCTCAAGGCGTATGCGATCAGCACGCCGCGACGCTCGGCGAGCGCCCCGGACGTGGCGCCGGCGGCCGAGCAGGGCTTTCCCGGCTTCGACGTCGCCACCGTGATCGGCCTGCAGGCGCGCGCCGGTACGCCGCCGGAGGTCATCGCGCGACTGCAATCGGCGGTGGCGAAGATCGTGCGCGAGCCGGAGTTCGCGCAGCGCATGACGGCGCTCGGCATGGAACTGATGGAGGACGGAACGGAAAAGTACGTCCGTTTCGTGAAGGAAGACATGGAGCGCTACGCGCAGGCGGTGAAGGCCGCCGGCATACGGCAGGACTGATGGCCACGCTCGATCCGCCTCTTTCCCGTATCCGCACCGACGTCGTCGGCAGCCTGCTCCGCCCCGCGCACTGGAAGGAAGCGCGCCAGCGCCTCGACGCCGGCAAGCTCGGCGCCGACGAGTTCGCGGCCATCGAGCGCGACTGCGTGCGCTCGCAGCTCGCGCTGCAGGAGTCGATCGGCCTCGATGTGGTCACCGACGGCGAGGTGAGCCGGCTCAATTTCCAGGATAGCTTCGGCCTCGCGGTGAGCGGATATGACGCGGGCGGCGAAACCCTCGCCAGCACCGAGCGCCGCGTGGCCGGCGGCGCCGCCCACGCGCGATTCGACATGCCGGACCTGGCGGCCGCGGGAACGCCCGTGGTGCACCGGCGCCCGGTGGTCCAGCGCCTGGCGCTGAAGCGCAACATTCCATTGGAGGAATACAGCCGCGCCGCGCCGATGACGAAGAAGCCGGTCAAGGTCTCGCTCATCGGCCCCGACCGCATCCAGCAGCGCTTCGATTTCCAGAACTCGCGGCAGATCTACGCGACGGTCGAGGAGTTTCTCGACGATGTGGTGGCGATCCAGCGCCGCATGATCCACGAGCTCGTCCAGGCGGGTTGCCGCTATGTGCATATCGACGAGCCCGGCTACACCGCATACGTCGACCGGCCGTCCATGGATGCCATGCGCAAACGCGGCGAGGACGCGACGGAGAATTTCGCCCGCTCGCTGCGCGCGAACGCGAAGCTGGTCGCCGGCTTTCCGGGCGTGACGTTCGGCATCCATCTGTGCCGCGGCAACCAGCGCAGCATGTGGCATCGCGAAGGGAGCTACGACGCGATCGCCGAGCGGCTATTCAACGAGCTGCCCTACCAGCGCTTCCTCCTCGAGTACGACAGCCCGCGCGCCGGCAGCTTCGCGCCGCTGCGGTTCGTGCCGAAGGACAAGGTGGTGGTGCTGGGGCTCGTCAGCACCAAGGTGGCGCAACTGGAAACCGTGGACGACCTCGCCCGCCGCATCGACGAAGCATCCCACTACATCCCGCTCGAGCGGCTCGCCATCAGTCCGCAGTGCGGCTTTGGCTCGGACGTGGTCGGCAATCTGGTGAGCGAGGACGACCAGCGGCGCAAGCTCGAGCGCGTAGTGGAGGCGGCAAGGAAGGTATGGCAATGAACGGCAAGCTGCGCATCGGCGTGTTCGATTGGGTGGAAGCGTCCGACACGCGCTCGCCCGGCGAGGTGTACGCGCACAAGCTCGCGCTCGCCGAGGCGGCCGACAAGGCCGGCCTGCATTCCTATCTGCTCGCCGAGCACCAGGGCACGCCGCTCTCGATCGACGCCAGCCCGAGCGTGCTGCTCTCGGCGATGATCCAGCGCACGAAGTCGCTGCGCCTCGGCGCGCTGACCTTCTGCCTGCCCTGGTACGACGCCTATCGCTTCTACAGCGAGGTCTGCATGCTCGACCAGCTCTCGGGCGGGCGGCTCGAGCTCGGCGTCGGCCGCGGCGTGTCGCCGATCGAGTCGCAGATCTTCGGCATGCAGAACATCGAGCACTCGCGCGAGAAGTACCGCGAGACGCTGGACGTCTTCTTCGCCGCGTGCGCGAGCGACACGCTCAACTACAGCGGCAAGTACTACCAGTACAAGGACGTCGAGCTGCACGTGAAGCCGGCGCAGAAGCCGTATCCGCCGCTCTGGTTCCCGAGCTCGAACAAGGACTCGGTCGAGTTCACCGCGCGGCACGGCTACCACACCGCCTTCCTCGGCCCGCTCGGGCAGTGCAAGCCGCACTTCGACCTCTACCGCAAGATCTGGCAGGCGCATCGCGGCGATGCCGGCCGCCACAACGCGCACGTGGACGAGCCGTTCCTCGCCAAGACGCAGCACCTGGTGATCGCGCAGAACGACGCCGAGGCCGAGGAGATCGGCCTGCGCGCCTACGGCAAGTGGGCCTCGCACATACACCACTTGACCCGCAAGTTCGGCCGGCCCGACGTCCACAAGAACGATCCGTACGCCGAGGACTCGGCGCACCGCCTGATCACTGGCAGTCCGCGACTGGCGCTCGAGCGGCTGCAGGAGATGCTCAGCGTGACGAGCGCCAACTACCTGCTGTGTGTCTTCTCGTTCGGCGACATGGCGCCCGCGCACGCGATGCGCTCGCTGGAGCTCTTCACGCGCGAAGTGAAGCCCAAGTTGTCGTTGTAGGGACTATCTAGAGCCGCCAAATCAGGGATTTCCTGTAGCAAGGCAGCTAACGCGAAATCCGGGCGCCCTCGACAAGATGACGCGGCGTGCGGCGATACCGCGCGGCTCGGCGTTCTCGCACAATCCTTTTCCAGAGCACGGGCACAAAAAAAGAGGGCAGGCCCGCTAGACCTGCCCTCCGGTGTTACCCAAGCTTTGGCGATTCAGACGGCGACTACACACAGTTTGGCGCTACCGTGGACCGGCTGCAATCGAGTCGGTCTCTCGGATGGCACTCGTAACTTCGTGACGGCCGCTCATCCAGTCCCGTGTAGGTGACGTCCTACACAGGTAAGCATCTTCCTACCCTTGCCGTTACGAAGCTACGTCGCTGGCCGGCTACACCGTAGTCCGTTCGGCCCTTACTTCAGTCTCCGCTGCGACGCGGCCGCCAGCGCCGCCAGCGCGAAACACGCAGCGGAAAAAATGCTCAAAAGCAAAAAGATGTGACGCATGCGACATCCGTCCTCGGGGTGAGCGGCTAGATTAGAGCGCTCACGGAGGGAGGGCGAATATGAACAACAAATCCTGTGCATGGGTCCTTGGAATTGCAGCCTTCCTGGCGTGTACCGCCGCCCAGGCGGCCGGCGACCTGGTGATCGGCAACGTCGCCTCGATGACCAACCCGACCGCCAAGGAAAACTCGACCAACCTCACCCTCGGCTACAACGTCTACTTCGCCGAGGTCAATGCGCGCGGCGGGATCCACGGCCGCAAGCTGCGGCTCCTGAACAAGGACGACGGCGTGGTCGCCGAGCGCATGGTGGCCGCGACCGAGGAGCTGATCGCCGACCCGCAGGTCATCGCCCTCGCCGGCTTCCTCAATACCGCCGGGCTCGTCGAGATCACCAAGCGCAAGCTCCTCGCCGAGAAGGGCATCGCGATGGTCGCGCCCATCGGGCCCTTCAACGGGCCGAACTTCTATCCGATGCGCCCGGGCTACAACGAGGAAGCGGAGAAGCTGCTGCAGGAGGCGCGCGAGACGCAGAAGAAACGCGTCGCGATGGTCTATTACCAGCAGGCGTTCGGACCGGCGGTGTTCGCGCACGCGCAGGAAGTGGCCAAGAAAGCGGGCGTCGACATCGTCGCCACCGCGAGCTTCGAGACCGCCCCCGACAAGATGCTGCCGGGCATCCAGGCCGCGGCCGACACGCTGGCCAAGGCGCAGCCCGATGCGGTGATCGTCATCGCCGCCGGCGCGGGCGCCTTCAACTTCGTCAAGGAGTTCCGGCGCACGCCGAGCGGCTCGGCGCAGCTCTATGCCCTGTCGCCTGCCGACTCATTCGGCTTCGTGAAGGTGGCGGGACTGGACGCCGCGCGCGGCGTGGTCATCTCGCAGGCCATTCCCTATCCGGGACACCGCGCGCTCGCCGTGGTGCGGGACTACCAGCGCCTGATGAAGCAGTACGCGCCGGGCCAGCCGCTTTCCTTCTACAGCCTGGAAGGGTTGATGGGCGCGAAGATCGTGGCCGAGGCGCTGCGCCGCGCCGGCCCCAATCCGACCCGCGCCAAGGTGATCGCCGCCCTGAACACGATGAAGGACTACGATGTCGGCGACTTCACCGTCAGCTACACCCCGGCCGCCCGCTCGGGCTCGAAGGTGGTCGACCTGACGATCATCGGCCGGGACGGGTCCCTGTATCGCTGAACTGCGCAAATAGTTGCAAACGCACCTAAGTTAGCAGTACGTTGGCGGCTGTGCCGGCCGCCTTCGACCTCGACAGTCACGTCTTCTACTGGCTCACGCAGGTCATCGGCGCGCGCGACCGCGAGCTGACGCAGGGCCTGCGCGAGTTCGGCCTGCGCGTGCCGGAGTGGCGCGCACTGGCCGCGCTCTATGCCCGGCAGCGCTGCACCATGTCGGAGCTCGCCGAGCTGGCGACGATCGACCGCACCACCCTGACCCGAACCGTGGATCGCATGCAGGCCGCCGGCTGGCTCTCGCGCCTCGCCGATGGCGACGACATGCGGGTGACACGGCTCGAGCTCACCGCGGCCGGCCGAAAGCTGTTCGACCGGGTCTGGCCGACGGCGCAGCGGCTGAACGAGCTCGCCCTTGCCGGGCTGTCGAAGCCGGAGATCCAGCAGCTGCACAAGACCCTGGAGCGCATGCGCTCCAACCTCGAAGATTACGTATCCGAAGGAGAGACCCATGCTTCGTGAATCCATTCCCGACATCGGCAAGATGGTCGAGCCCGACCGCGTGCGCCGCGAGGTGTACACCGACCCGGCGATCTTCGAGCTCGAGATGCAGAACATCCACGAGAAGGTGTGGATCTACTGCGGCCACGAGTCCCAGGTGCCGAAGGTCGGCGACTACTACACGATGCAGATCGGCCGCCAGCCGATGATCATGGTGCGCGGCAAGGACGGAAGCGTGCACGTCCTCTACAACCGCTGCCCGCACCGCGGCAACATGATGTGCGGCGACCGCCACGGCAACACCGGCGAGCAGTTCCGCTGCTCGTATCACGCGTGGACGTTCCACCACGACGGCAAGCTGAAGAACATCCCGATGATGGATTCGGGGTACGCCGGCAACCGCCTCAACAAGGACAGCCCCGAGCTCTCGATGAAGCGCGCCGCGCGCGTGGAGAGCTATCGCGGCTTCGTCTTCGCCTCGCTGTCGCCTACCGGTCCTTCATTGAAGGAATTCCTCGGCAAGTCGATCGTGGCGTTCGACGACATGTGCGACCGCGCGCCCGAAGGCGAGGTCGAGGTGGTGCCGAACTGCTTCCGCGTGATCCAGCACTCGAACTGGAAGCTTTTCATGGAGAACCAGATCGACGCCCTGCATCCGTCCGTGACGCACCAGTCGACCGGCCGCGCCGCGCACGAGGTGGAGAAGGAGATCGCGAAGAAGGCGAAGGTGGGCGAAGCGCTCTCGTATCACATGCTGTCGGCGTTCGCCACGGTGACCATCGACAAGTGGGACAACTTCCAGACCATCAACTATCCCTACGGACACTGCATCCTCACCGGCTACATGGGCCTGCGGCCACAGGACCCGGACACGCTCGCCTACGACAAGATCATGATCGAGAAGTACGGGCAGAAGCGCTTCGAGGAGATCGTCGGCGTGAACATCCACCACGTTCTCGTCTATCCGGGCCTTTCGGTGCAGTCGCCGCTGCAGCAGCTGCGCGCGGTGCGTCCGCTGGGCGTCGATCGCACGATGACCGAGATCTGGCACTTCCGCCTGAAAGGCGCGCCCGAGGCGATCTACCGCCGCTCGCTCGCCTACTACAACCTGGTGAATTCGCCGGCGACGCTGATCAACGCGGACGACCTCGAGAATTTCTGGAAGTGCCACCAGGGCCTTTCGTCCGATGGCGGCGACTGGGTGAGCTTCGCGCGCCACTACGGCCACGACATCGAGAAGCCGGGCGAGGTGTCGAGCGCGCCCAACCAGGGCACGTCGGAAGCGCCGATGCGCAACCAGATGAAGGCCTGGGCGGAGTACATGCGTGGCTAATCTCGAGCTGCAGCACGAAGTGGCGCAGTTCCTCTACCGCCAGGCAGAGCTCCTCGACGGCAAGAACTGGCAGGGCTGGATCGACCTCTTCACGCCCGACGGCATCTACTGGATGCCGCCGGCGCCGGAGTACAAGACCTGGGACGGCCAGCCGGCGATCTTCGCCGAGGACAAGAACCTGATGACGGTGCGCATGAACCGCGTGCTGCACCCGGATGCGTGGTCGCAGCGGCCGCTGTGGGAAACCAACCACGTGGTCTCGAACGTGATCATCGAGAAGGCCGGCGCTGACGAGATTGTCGCGCGCTCGCGCTTCCACATGATGGAGCTGCGGCGCGACGACGTGCGCCACTTCGCCGGCGCCTATCGCCACGAGCTCAAGCGCACCAAGGACGGATTGCGCATCAAGCTGCAGCGGGTGGACATGACGAATGCCCAGGCCGCCTACGATTATGTGCTGCAGGTCTGGGTGTGACACGCGGCCTTCTTGTCGTGCTGGCGCTTGGGTGCGTGCCCGCGCTCGCCCAGCCCTGGCCCGCCAAGCCGGTCACGCTCGTCGCGCCTTCAACGCCTGGCAGCGCGCCCGACGTGCTCGCGCGCGTGATGGCGCAGAAGCTTTCCGAGAACCTCGGGCAGCCGATGGTGGTGGTAAACCGTCCCGGCGCGGGCACCAACATCGGCACGGTGAGCGTGGCGCAGGCCGCGCCCGACGGCTATACGGTGCTGCTCGGCTCGATTGCCAACACGCTCAACCCGCACATCATGGCGAAGGTCGGTTACCGCATCCTGGAGGATTTCGCGCCGGCCTCGAGCGTGGCGGCGGCACCCGATGTACTGGTCGTTCATCCGTCCTTCGCCCCCAAGACAGTCGGTGAACTGATTGCCGCGCTGAAGGCGAAGCCCGGCACTCCTGCCGGCCACGCCGGCATCGGCACGACGCCGCATCTGTCGCTCGAGACCTTCCGCCGCGCCGCCGGCGTCGACGTGACGCTCGTTCCATTCAAGGGCGGCGGCGAAGCGCAGCAAGGCATCCTTGGCGGCCAGGTGCCGTTCATGTTCAGCACCACTATCGGCATCCTGCCGCGCGTGAAGAGCGGCCAGGTGCGCGCGCTCGCCGTGTCGAGCGGTAAGCGCATCGCCGCGGCGCCCGAGCTGCCGACGGTGGCCGAGACGCTGCCGGGCTTCGACGTGGTGGCGTGGTTCGGTTTTTTCCTTCCGGCGGCCACGCCCAAGGCGGTGGTCGAGCGCCTGAGCAGCGAGACGCGCGCCGCGCTCAGCTCGCCGGAGGTCGCCAAGCGCCTGATCGATTTGGGCGCCGAGCCGCTCGGCAGCACGCCGCAGGAGTTCGCCGCTTACGTGCAATCCGAGTATCAGCGCTGGGGCAAGCTCGCTCGCGAAGCGGGCATGAAGATCCAGTAGCGATGGCCAAGAGCACCCTCGTCCTCACCACCGAGGCGGCGCGAGGGCTGGTGTCGATGCGCGAGGCGATCGAGCTGATCGAAGCCTCGTACGCTGATCCGGGTCTCGGCCTCCTACCGCGCCGGCGCATCCACACCGCACTGCCGCATCCCTCGGAGCCGCGCTGGTCGATGCTCAATGTCATCGGCGGCACGGTGCCCGCGCAGGGCGTGATCGCGGTGCGCGTCGACGCGGCGCACATGGCCAAGCCGGTGAAGGACGGCATCGAGCGCCTGGAATTCCGCGGCGACTTCTCCGGCTTCGTGCTGGTGTGGGATGTGGCCACCAACGAGCTGCTCGGCATCGTCCACGACCACGCCGTCTCGGCGCTGCGCGTCGGCGCGACCACCGCGGCGGCCGCGAAGCATCTTGCGCGGGAGGATGCGCGCGTCCTTGGCGTGCTGGGCTCGGGCAAGCAGGCGGCAGCGCAGGTCGAGGGCCTGGTGGCGGTGCGTCCCGGCATCTCCCGGGTCAATGTCTTCTCGCCCAACCCGGCGCACCGCAAGCGCTTTGCTGACGAGATGGCGCGCAGGTTTTCGCTCGAGGCAAAGCCCTGCGAGACGGCGGAAAGCGCCATCCGCGGCGCCGACGTCGCGGTCGCGGCCACCAACGCGACGCACCCGATCCTGTTCGGCGAATGGCTCTCGCCGGGCGCGCACGTGATTGGCATGAAGTCCTCGACGAAGTTCTACCCGCAGCGCGAGCTCGACGACGAGTGCGCGCGCCGGGCCGACCTGATCGTCGTCAACCTGCTCGAGCAGCTCGATATCGACGACCAGCAGGAGCTGACCGTGCCGCTGAGAAAGGGGCTCATCCGGCGCGAGGACATCCGCGAGCTGGCCGACCTGTGCGCCGGCCGCGCGAAGGGCCGCACGAGCGCGAAGCAGATCACCTACCACAACAACAACGGCGGCATGGGCAACCAGTTCGCCGCGGTGTGCAAGCGCGCGCTCGACACGGCGCGCAGCCGTGGCATCGGCACCGAGCTGCCGATGGACCTGTTCATGACCCGGCGCCACGGCGACGCCTCCGCGCCTTGAGCGATGCTCGAGCTGTGGCACGAATGGAATTCGGTGCACTCGTTCAAGGTGCGCGTCGTGCTCGCCGAGAAGGGGTTGGCATGGCAGAGTCGGCGCCTCGAGCTCCTTAAGTTCGAGCACCTGCAGCCGCAATACCTGCGGCTGAATCCGAACGGGGTCGTGCCGACTTTGGTGCACGACGGGCGCGCGATCCTGGAATCGTCCGTCATCTGCCAGTATCTCGACGAGCAGTTTCCCGAGCCGCCGCTGCTGCCGCCGGATCCTTACGGCCGCGCCCAGGCGCGCGCGTGGCTCAAGTACTTCGACGACGTCCTGCACCCGGCCCTGCGCGCCGTCAGCTTCGAGCGCCTCTATCGGCCGCTGCTCGCCGCGTTGCCGCGCGAGGAGCTCGAGCGTCGCCTGGCCGCCCATCCCCACCCGTCGCGCGCCAAGGCATTTCTCGAGGCGAACCCGGCGCCCGCGGATCTTGCGCCGTTCACGCAAGCCATCGAGCGCGTGGAGAGCGCGCTGCACGGCCAATGGCTCACGGGAGACTGCTTCGGGCTGGCCGATGCGGCGCTCGCCCCCTTCGCCGAGCGGCTCGCGCATCTGGGTCTCGATCATCTGTGGGCTGGGCATCGGAAGGCGGCGCAGTGGACCGAACGCCTTCTCGCCCGCGCCTGCGTGCAAGCGGCGCAAGCGCCGCCGGAATTTCGCTTCAGTAGGGCATACTAGGCCCATGGGGGAGCAACTCGAACGCGAAACCACGGTCGTCTTCGCCGATGTGCTCGGCGGCGCCGACCTGATCGCGAAGGCGGGCGACGCCGCGGCGCAGGCCGCGCTCGCCGCCTGCGTCAAGCACCTGAAGAAAGCGGCCGAGGAGACCGGCGCCCGCGTCCTCGACCTCGCGCCCGAGAAGCTGATGATCCTCGTGCCGACGCCCGACGCGGCGGCCGATGCGGCCGCGGCCATGCACTCGGCGATGGACACGGCGCCGCAATTGGGTGAGACGAAGCTCGCCCTCGGCATCGGCTTTCACCATGGCCCGGTAATCCAGAAGGACGACGGCGTCTTCGGCGACACGGTCAACCTGGCGGCACAGCTCGTGGCCCAGGCGGCGAGCGGCCAGATCATCACCACGCGCGAGACCGCCTCGCATCTTTCGCCGCTCTACCGCGCGTGGATGCGCAAGCTCTACTCGATCGACATCAAGGGCCGCTCGGGGCAGGTCGCGCTCTGCGAGCTCGTCTGGCGCGCGGACGACAACGCCACGCTCTTCGCCAAGAATCGCACCACGCGCGCGACGTCGAGCACGCTGACCCTTGTCTACCGCGACCAGACGCACGTGCGCCGGCGCGAGCGCGACTCGCTCACCATTGGGCGCGACGCGCACTGCGGCATCACCATCGCCGACGACCAGGCCTCGCGCCTGCACTGCACCATCGAGCGGCGACAGGACAAGTGGTTCCTGATCGACCACAGCACGAACGGCACCTACGTCGCCGTCGACGGCCAGAAAGACGAGGTGCTGGTTCAGCGAGAGGAGTTCACCCTCTCCGGCCGCGGCCGCATCGCGTTCGGCCAGCCGACGGTGTCGACGAAGGAGATCGTCAGCTTCACCGTCGAGTAGGAAGGAAGTGGTCTCCGTGGCGAGATTTGAACTCGCGACCCCTACCACCCCAAGGTAGTGCGCTACCAGGCTGCGCTACACGGAGATTGGTACTGCGGACGGCGATTCTACCGCTGCAACTGGTCCAGCAAGGCCCTTAATTCCCGCTTGATGGCGGCGAGGTCGGTGTTGCCCGCGGCGACGACCGGCGCGCGGCCGACGCTCCGCACGGGCGGTTCCGGCTTCTCCTCGGGCACGGCGTGAGTACCGTTGTCGTTCCGCGCATGGTCGATGCGCGCGGTGTCCAGCCGGTTGCGGGCGCCGCTGATGGTGAAGCCCTCTTCGTACAGCAGCTCGCGGATGCGGCGGATGAGCAGCACCTCGTGGTGCTGGTAATAGCGCCGGTTGCCGCGGCGCTTCACGGGCTTCAGCTGCGTGAATTCCTGCTCCCAGTAGCGGAGCACGTGCGGCTTCACCCCGCACAGATCGCTCACCTCACCGATGGTGAAGTAGCGCTTCGCGGGGATCGGCGGAAGGTCAGCTTTCCTGCGGCTTGGCTCCATGGCGGGCTTTCTCGACCATGGCCTTCAACTTCTGGCTGGCGTGGAAGGTGACGACGCGGCGCGCGCTGATCGGGATCTCCTCGCCGGTTTTCGGGTTGCGTCCGGGACGCTGGGGCTTGTCGCGCAGCTGGAAGTTGCCGAAGCCGGAGAGCTTCACGCTTTCGCCCCGCTCGAGGGCGCCGCGGATCTCCTCGAAGAAGGCTTCGACCATGTCCTTGGCCTCGCGCTTGTTCAGGCCGACCTTCTCGAATAGCAGGTCGGCGAGCTCCGCCTTGGTCAACGTCATCACTGTCCCCTGATCCCTTTTATTTCCGCAGAGTTACGGAAAACCTCGCCCCCAGCAGCCGCACTAGTTCGTCCCGGGCCGCATCGGCCTCCGCATCCGTGAGGGTTCTTTCAGTATGTTGCATAACTACCCGGAAAGCAAGGCTTTTTCGTCCCGCGGACACTCCCTGACCTTGGTACAGGTCGAACAGGCGCACGGAGGTCACGATGGGCGGCTTTTCGGCCGTCATGGCGTCCAAAAGCGCCTGTGTGGGCACCGCAGCATCGATCAGCAAAGCCATGTCGCGCACCACCGGAGGGAATTTCGAGGGGGCCGCGAAGCTGGGCAACGGGACGGCCTGAAGCAGGGCCGTGTCGAGCTCGAACAGGACCACCGGCCGGGCGAGCTCGTATTTCTGCTGCCAGCGCGGGTGCAGCTCGCCGATCCACCCCGCTTCCGCGCCCTCGACCCGGACGGCGGCCGCCCGCCCGGGATGAAACGCCGGATGCTCGGTCCGCTCAAAGCGCACGGCGAGCGGCGCGACGAGCGATTCCACGTCGGCCTTCACGTCGAAGAAATCGGCGCCTCGGGTTTCCATTCCCCATTGCTCTTCCACGGCCGGCCCGTACGCGGCGGCGCCGATGCGCATCGGCTGGCGCACGCCTCGAACGGCGAGCGCCCCTGCCTGCGCGTTTGCGTCGCGGACGAAGACCCGGCCGATCTCGAAGACGCGGATCCGCTCGACCTTGCGCGCCTGGTTGTAGCGCACGTTGGCGACCAGCGAGCCGATGAGCGTCGTGCGCATCACCGACTGCTGGCTGGCGATCGGATTGAGCAGCCGGATCGGGTTCGATTCGCCGGCGAAGTCCTGCTCCCACTGCGGCTCGACGAAGGTGAAGTTGATCACCTCGCGGTAGTCGGCCGCCGCCATGCGATCGCGCAGATCGTGCAGGCCGCGCTTCTCCTCGATCCGCGGGAACGAGCCGGCGATGCGCGGCGGGTGGGCCGCGATGCGCTCGAAGCCGTAGAGGCGCGCCACCTCCTCGACCAAGTCCTCCTCGATCGCGAGGTCGAATCGGTAGCTGGGCGGTGTCACCACGAGCGCCTCGCCCTCTTTCTTCACTGGCAGCCCGAGCCGCTCCAGGCTCTTCTGCATTTCGGCCGGCTCGATCGGCATGCCGATGATCTTCTGCGCCCGCGCGACCCGCATGCGCACCGGCTCCCGGGTTGGAAGCTTCCTGATCAAATCTTCCGTCGGCCCGGGCTCGCCGCCGCAGATATCCAGGATCAGCCGGGTCGCGCGCTCGATGCCATCGACGTTGTTGTTGAAGTCGACGCCGCGCTCGAAGCGATGTCCAGCGTCGCTGGTGAAGTTGTAGCGCCGCGAGCGGCCGGCGACCGCCTCGGGGAAGAAGAACGCCGACTCGAGGAAGAGATTCTTCGTCGTCGTTTCCGCCTTGGTCGTCTCGCCGCCCATGATGCCGCCGAGGCCGATCACGCCCGACTCGTCGGTAATGCACAGCACCGTGTCGTCCACTTCGACGGTCTGCTCGTTCAAGAGCAGCACCTTCTCGCCCTTGCGGCCCCAGCGCACGTCGATCGCGCCGCGCAGCTTGTCGAGGTCGTACACGTGCAGCGGCCGGCCCAGCTCGAGCATCACGTAGTTCGTGACGTCCACCAGCGCCGAGATCGATCGCTGCCCCGCGCGCTCGAGGCGCTGCTTCATCCAGTCGGGCGTCGGCGCCGCCGCATTGACGTTGCGGATGACCCGGCCCGCGAAGCGCCCGCAGCCGTCGGGCGCGCTGATCTTCACCGGATGCTTCGCCGTGCCTTTCGCGGCAACCTTCTCGATGCGCGGCGACTCGAGCTTCGCGCCGGTGAGTGCCGACACTTCGCGCGCCACGCCGAGGATGCTCAGCGCATCGGCGCGGTTCGGCGTGAGCTTCAAGGTGAAGACGCGATCATCCAGGCCGAGCGCCTTGCGCACATCCGTGCCGATGGCGCCCTGCAGCTCCAGCAAACCCGAATGGTCTTCCGACAATCCCAGCTCGCGCGCGGAACAGAGCATGCCGCTGCTCTCGACGCCGCGCAGGCTCGCCTTCTTGATTTCCAGTCCGGGAAGGCGAGCACCCACCCTGGCGAGCGGCGCCTTCATGCCCTTGCGCACGTTCGGCGCGCCGCACACCACCGTGACCTTCTCGGCTCCGGTATCGACGGTGCAGACGGTCAGCTTGTCCGCATTCGGATGGCGCTGCACGTCGAGGATCTCGCCCACCACCACGCCGGTGAACTGCGGGCCGACGGCGTCGTAGGCCTCGACCTCGAGCCCGGCCATCGTCAGCTTCTCGGCGAGCTCAGCGCCGGGAATGGACGGATTGCAGAAGCTGCGCAGCCAGCTCTCGGGAACG
>DATMIG010000134.1:0-26895 GCA_035554335.1 Burkholderiales bacterium | reverse complement strand
GCTACCGGTCCCAAGGTCGAGCGCGCCGGAGAACTCACGCTTCAGCGCGAGCTCGACCAGCAGCTCCGTCTCCGGCCGCGGTATCAGCACCGCGGGATTCACCGCGAGGCGCAGACCGTAGAACTCCTTCTCGCCGAGGATGTAGGCGACGGGCTCACCGTTGCGGCGTCGCGCAGCGGCGTCCATGAACCGGTCTTCATGTTCAGGCGGTAGGGAGCGTTCGGACGACGCCAGGACGCTCGCCTCGCTGAAGCCGGTGACGCGCGCGAGCAGCAGCCGCGCCTCGCGCGGGTCGATCCCGCTCGAAGCCAGGGCTTCCGCGATGGTCAAGCGGCTTCTTCTGCCAGAGCGGTGAGCTGCTCGGTCTGGTGCTCGGTGGCGAGCGCGTTGACGATCTCGTCGAGCTCGCCGTCCATGATGCGGTCGATCTTGTAGAGCGTGAGGTTGATGCGGTGGTCGGTGACGCGGCCCTGCGGGAAGTTGTAGGTGCGGATGCGCTCCGAGCGGTCGCCCGAGCCGATGAGGGACTTGCGCGTCGAGGCCATCTTCGCCTGCTGCTCGCGCTGCTGCTTGTCGCGAATGCGCGCGGCGAGCACCGAAAGCGCCTTCTCGCGGTTCTTGTGCTGCGAGCGCGAATCCTGGCATTCCACCACGATGCCGGTGGGCAGGTGCGTGACGCGGATCGCGGATTCGGTCTTGTTGACGTGCTGGCCGCCCGCGCCCGAGGCGCGGAAGGTGTCGATGCGAAGCTCCGCCGGGTTGAGCACCACGTCGTTCACCTGGTCGGCTTCCGGCAGGATGGCGACCGTGCACGCCGAGGTGTGGATGCGTCCCTGCGCTTCGGTCTCGGGCACGCGCTGCACGCGGTGGCCGCCCGATTCGAATTTCAGCTTTGAGTAGACGCCCTGGCCCACGATGCGCACGATCACTTCCTTGTAGCCGCCGAGCTCGGACGGGCTCTCGGAGATGATCTCCACCTGCCAGCGCTGGCGCTCGGCGTAGCGCGTGTACATGCGAAAGAGGTCGCCCGCGAAAAGCGCGGACTCGTCGCCGCCGGTGCCGGCACGGATCTCGAGGAAGATGTTGCGCTCGTCGTTCGGGTCCTTCGGCAGAAGCGCCTTCTGCAGCTCGGCCTCCAGCCGCTCCATGGCGGCGTGCGCCGCTTTTACTTCATCGGGCAGCTCGAGCTCACGCGCCGCCTCGGCGTCGCCCTCCGCCTTGCGATAGTCCTCGTACAGACCGGCGATCGACGAGACGTCGGCGTGCTCGCGCGAGTAGTTGCGGAATTTCTCCATGTCGCGCGTGGCGTCCTCGGAGGCGAGCAGGCGCTCGAGATCTGCGCGGCGCGCGACCAGGCTGTCGAGCTTCGCGCGAAGCGTGGGCTTCACTCGAGGCGGAACAGGCGCGCGAGCATGCGCGCCAGCGCCCGGCGCTCCTCGCCGGCAGTCTCGTTCAGCGCCTGCGTCGGCGGATGCATCAGCTTGTTGACGAGGCCCTGCGACAGCGCCTCGAGCACCTTCGCCGGATCGTCGCCGCGGGCGAGCATGCGCTGCGCGCGCTCGAGCTCCTCGCGGCGCAGCTCGTCGGCGCGCGTGCGCAGCGTGCGGATGAGCGGCACGCTCTCGCGCGACTGCATCCAGTGCATGAACTGGCTGACCTGCGAGTCGATGATCACCTCGGCCTGCGCCACGGCCGAGCGGCGCGCATCCACGTTCGCGCTCACGATCTGCGCCAGGTCGTCGACCGCGTAAAGGAAGACGTCGTCGAGATCGCCCGCCTCCGGCTCGATGTCGCGCGGCACGGCGAGGTCGACCATGAACATCGGGCGCCGCCGCCGCGCGCGCAGGGCGCGCTCGACGAGACCCTTGCCGAGGATCGGCAGCGACGACGCGGTCGAGGAAACGACTATGTCGTACTCGTGCAGGTGCTCGGGAAGCGCCTTCAGCTCCATCGCGCTGCCCTGGAAGCGGTGCGCGAGCTTCTCGGCGCGCTCGATGGTGCGGTTCGCCACCGTGATGCGGGCCGGTCCCTGGGCGGCGAAGTGCGTGGCGCAGAGCTCGATCATCTCTCCGGCACCGATGAAGAGCACGCTCTGGTCCTTGAGGCTCGGGAAGATGCGCGCGGCGAGCTTCACCGCCGCCGCCGCCATCGATACGCTCGCCGCGCCGACCTGGGTGGTGGAACGCACTTCCTTCGCCACGGCGAACGAGCGCTGGAAAAGCTTGTGCAGCACCGTGCCCAGCGTGCCGGCCGACTCGGCGCTGCGGACCGCTTCCTTCATCTGCCCGAGGATCTGCGGCTCGCCGAGCACCATCGAGTCCAGCCCGGACGCGACCCGGAACGCGTGGCGCACCGCCTGCTCGTGGGGCAGCGTGTAGAGGTACGGACGCAGGCCGTCAGGCTCGAACTGGTGGTAACGCGCCAGCCACTGCGCGATCGCCACGGGCTCCTCCCCGGCGATGTACACCTCGGTTCGGTTGCAGGTCGACAGGATGGCGGCCTCCCGGGCGAGCTTCTGCTTGAGCTCGGCCAGCGCCTCGGACAGCCGCTCGACGTGAAACACCACGCGCTCGCGCACCGCGAGCGGTGCGGTTTGATGATTCAGTCCAAGGGCGAAGAGCGACATGCGGCGCTAAGGTCCGAGATTATAAGGGTTTTCAGCCATCCGCGATCGCTGCGCGCGGATGCCGCCGGGGCGAAAAAATTTTTTTAGGAGCGGGCCCTCGCGCGACCCGACGACGCCAGTGCGTTTCCGCACAGCGACGCTCACAAACCGCTCGATTGCATGGCCCGCGCGGGGAAACGCCTTTCGCCGCCGTGCTCGCGCGCACTCTGGCGCGGGCGTTGCGCCCCTGCGCGAATGCGCAGGTCAAACCCTTCATTGTTTCCGGCGCGGGTGCATTTGATGAAGCCCCCGGCTTTTTGCGCAAATCACGGGGCGCGCTGCATTCGCAGCGCGGTGGAAACCGTCACCAATCGAGGAGAGAACCCATGTCGAAGAAGCCACTCGTGAAGAAACCCGCCAAGAAGATCGCCGACGCCCGCCGCGTGCGCTACGGCGCCGGCTCCGCGCCGCGCGTGGTGCGTGCGCTGGATAGCGCCACCCGCGACACGCGCGTGGTGCGTTTCGGCGCCGGCTCCGCGCCCGCCAGCCTGCGCAAGTAAGCGAGCGCCATGAACGGAACACACCAGCCGAACCCCGCGGTCACGTTCTACGGGGCGGTGCCGGGCGTGCGCGCGCCGATGCGCGCGGACCCCTCGGTGCTCGGGACGCTACCCTCGCGCGGCTTCCAGTATTGCGAGGCGCTGAGGTCGGCCTCGTCCTTCGGCTGGTACGTGTTTCCGCCCATCGACTTCACGCTGCAGTGGGACGGATCGGAAATCATCTGGACCTACCGCGGCGCCAAAGCCTGGTACCCGCTCACCAGCGCGCAGTTCCCCGGCTTCTCGGCCGCCTTCGACCGCGCGGCGCCGGGGCACCTGCGCGGATTCGCGCCGCCCTTCCTCACCGCGGTGCCGGAGCCGGGCATCGTGCAGATGTGGACCGGCCTGTTCGTCGAGTCGAGCGAGAACTGGAGCATCCTGGTGCGGCCGCCGGCCAACCTGCCGCGGCATCTCTCGTACGACCTCTACGAAGGCATCGTGGAAAGCGACCGCTGGTTCGGCCCGCTCTTCACCAACCTGCGACTCATCAAGACCGACGTGCCGATCGAATTCAGCACCGAGCGGCCGCTCGTCCAGGTGCAGCCGCTGCATCGCGCCACCTATGCCGACGAAGTGCTGAACCACTTCCGCCTCGTCCCCGGCATGGCCGACTATTCAAGCGAAACCTGGTCGCGGTACGAGGAGAGCATGGTGAAGCCGAACCTCGATCCGGTGCGGCCCGTCGGCGTGTACGCCTCCGAGGTGCGCAAGCGCAAGCGCGGCGCCTGTCCGGTCCACCAGGGGTAACGCGTTGAACGGCTATCTCGCCGCGGCGATCGCGGTCCTCATCTGGGCGTCCTATCCCGTGGCGACGCGCGCCGGGGTCACCGGCGCCTTCGCGCCGGAGGAACTCGTCACGCTTCGCTTCGGCGTGGGCGCGCTGCTATTCCTGCCGTACCTGCTCTGGCACTGCCGCGCCATCGGGCGCAGCGCCTGGCTGCGCGGCGTGCCGCTCACGCTCTTCCAGGGCGCCGGCATGGGCGCGCTGGTGATCGGCGGACTGCAATTCGCGCCGGCGAACCATCAGGCGGCGCTCGGCCCCGGCGTCTCGCCGGCGTGGGTCGCGCTGCTCGGCTTCCTCGTCTTCGCGCGGCGGCCCTCGCCGCGCGCCGTCATCGGCGCAACGCTCTGCGCGATCGGCGTCGTCACGCTCGCCGGATGGAGCGCGCTGCGTCTGACGCCCACCGTGCTCCTCGGTGATGCGATGTTCCTCTGCGCGTCGGCGCTCGGCGCGCTCTACGTCCTGCAGCTGCGCAGCTGGGGCGTGCGCGCGATCCAGGCCGCGGCCATCGTCTCCGTCTATTCGGCGCTCGTCGTGGTGCCCTGGCACCTGCTGCATGCCCGCGAGTCGCTGTGGCGCTTTCCGCCGCTCGAGCTCCTCTGGCAGACGCTCTGGCAGGGCGTGCTGATTGGCTGCATATCGCTCATCGCGCTGAACCGTGCGATCGAGCATCTGGGCGCCGAGCGTTCGAGCGCGCTGGTGGCGTTCGTGCCGGCGCTCAGCGCGCTGCTCGCGCTTTTCTTCCTCGGCGAAATTCCCTCGGTCACCGAGACGGCGGCGATCCTCGCCATCTCCGCCGGGGTCACGGTGGCGGCCACCCCGGCGCCGCGCGGCTACGGCGGCAGCCCGGCGTCGAGCAGCGCGGAAATGAAGCGCGCCGCCTGCGGGCTGTCGCGCCCCGGGTAGCGCTCGCGCAGCGCGCCGGCGGTCAGCGCCGGCTCCAGGCTGCGCAATTCCGACATCGTCCTTCGCGCTTCGTCCATGCGCCCGAGCAGCGCATAGGCCGCGGCCAGCGTACGCAGCGTCGGCGTGTGCAGGCGGTTTTCCCGCAGCGAGCGGCTGGAGAGCTCGATGGCGCGCTCGTAATGCTCGCCGATCAGGTTCGCCATGCCGGCGAGCGAATTGAAGTAGTAGATCATCGGATCGAGCGGCGAGAGCGAGAGCGCCTGCTCGGCGCACCGCACGGCCTCGGCGCCGCGCCCCCGCCACGCGTGCGTGATGGCGCTGTGCAGCCAGGCGAGCGGCTCGTTCGGATTCGCAGCCAGCGCCTGCGCGAGATCGCGCTCGGCGGCGTCGAGGTCGTGCCGCCATCCCGCTACGAGAGCGTCTACGGCGAGCGCCAGCGCGTCCTCCGGGTCGCAGGCCAGCGCTCGCTGTGCGCACGCCATCGCGGCGGCGTAGTCCTGTACCGGGTCCTGGCTCGCACCGAGCGCGATGCGAATCACGTGCCACTTGGCGAGCCACGCGTGCGGCGCCGGGGAGACGGGATTGCGCCCGATCGCCGTTTCGAAAGCCTGGCGCGCCTGCATGAAGTCCTCGGGCGAAAGACGGTGCATGAGCTCGACACCGCGCAGCGTCATGCCGTAGGCATCGAGATCGTCGAAGCTGGTGATGCGCGCGCGGCGCAGCTCGATCGAGCGCACCACCGGCGTCATGCTCTGCGCGACCTTGCGCGCGAGCTCGCCCTGCATGGCGAACACGTCGGCGAGGTCGCCGTCGAAGCGCTCGCTCCACACGATGCGCCCGTCGCGCGTGTCGGCAAGCTCGGCGACGAAGAGGGCCCGCGGATGCGCCGTCTGCACGCTGCCGGAGAGCACGTATTGCACGCCGAGCATCTCGCCGATGCTCTTCGCGCCCAGCGGCGCACGCCGGAACGCCATGGTGGAAAGGCGCGAGGTGACGAAGAAGTCCGCCATGCGCGACAGCGCGGCGATGGTCTCGTCGGCGAGGCCGTCGCCGATGAAGGCGAAGCGCGCATCGTCGGTGCGCAGGTGGAACGGAATCACGGCAACCGAGGGCCGACCGTGGGCCCGCACCGCGCTTGCCACGTTGGCGCTGGCGTTCTGCGCGCCTTCCTGCGCCGGCGGCCACAGGCGGAAAGCGCGCACCGGTCGCTCGCGGTTGCGCAGGCGCTGCTCGCCGAGGTCTTCGACGGAGGCCTCCAGGCCGCTCGTCAGCTGGTCGCGTACCGCCGCCGATACCACCGTCTCGCCCGCGTTGGCGAGCTCGGCGAGGCGCGCCGCTACGTTGACGCCGTCGCCGAGCACGTTGAACGTCTCGACGATCACCTCGGCGACGTGGATGCCGATGCGCAGCCCGAGGGGCGGCGCATCGGCCGCCGCGTTGAAGCGCGCGAGGTCCTGCTGCAGCTGGAATGCGCAGCGCACCGCGTGCACCGCGTCGGGGAATTCGGCGAGGAAGCCGTTCGACAGCGTGCGCGACAGGCTGCGCCCGGCGTGCGTGGGGATCACCTCCGCCGTGGCGTGCGCGAAGAAGCTGCGCCAGCGCTCGAGCGTGCGCTCCTCGTCGCGCTCCATGAGCTCGACCGAGTCGAGCGCGTCGGCGACCAGCACGGCGCGTCGCTGGCGCTGCGCGCCGAGGCCGGTGAAAGGTCGCCATTCCTCGGGGGTGGCAACGACGGGCGCAGGGGCCGCTTCCTCGGGGCCGGAATCGGCGACGAGCTGCTGCAGCGCGGCCACGTCGCAGAGCAGGAGCGAACGGCCGTGCCGCTCGAGCACGCCCTGCCGCGCGAGCCGTGAGAACTCGCGCGTCACCTCCTCGCGCGACGTGCCGACCCGGCTCGCGATTTCACTGTGGGTCGGAGCGCGCTCGACGCGCGCCGAATTGTCGGCCACGCCGGCGCCGCGCGCGAGGCGCAGGAGCTCGGTCCAGACGCGTGCCTGCACGCGCTGCGCGCCGAGCTCGACCAGGCGGTTGGCGAGCTCGCGGACGGTGCCGGTCAGGCGGCGCAGCAGCCGCTCGCGCACCGAGGCGTGGTTGGCGAGGATGGCGCGGAACACATCGGGCGGCATGGAGGCGAGCAGCGACTCGCGCACCGCCATCACGTCGGCGAAGCGGCTGCGGCCGTCGATCGCGGCGTGCTCGCCGAAGGTGTCGCCTGCAGCGACGTCGCGGAAGATGATGCGCCGGCCGCGCCCGGCGGTGGCGGAGATGCGCACCAGGCCGGCGATGACGAAGTAGACGTCGCGATCGGTGCCGTCGCGGCGCATGACGTACTCGTTGCGCTTGCAGCGCAGCCACTTGCACTGCAGGGCGATCTCGCGAAGGCTGGCGGTATCGAGTCCGCTGAAAAGCTCGACCTTCTGCAGGCCGAGCACCGCGGACATGCGCGGAGCGGGCCTTTCACGCTCCTTGCGTCCCGTCGCCATTGGCCGACTTTACCGCTGCGACCAGATGGGCGCAAAGGAGGCCGAGTCTATAATCGAGTCCGCTTGGATACGCTCGCCCGCATCAAAGACCTCGCGTCGAAGGAATTCTCGCTCGACGCCGCCGCGCTCGACCCCGCCGCACCGCTCGACAAGCTCGGCATCGATTCGCTCTCCTTCATCGAATTCATGTTCAAGGTCGAGGAGGAGTTCGGCGTCAGCGTCTCCGACGAGGACCTGAAGGGCATCCGGACGCTTGCCGACCTCGAGCGCCATATCGCCACTGCCCTCGCCAGCGCCGGCAAGGCCTGATCCTCCGATGGCCGAGCGGCGTGTAGCGCTCACGGGAGCCGGGGTGGTCTCGCCGCTCGGGTTATCTTTCCAGGAATTCCACGGCGCGCTGTGCGAGGCGCGCCCCGGCATCCGGCGCCTGCCTGCCGAGCTCGCCCAGGGCTCCGGCGTGCAGGTCGGCGCCACGATCGACTGGCCGGCGAATGCGCATTTCAAGGAAGCCGAGGCCGCGAACCTCGACCGCGCCTCGCAGTTCGCCCTCGTCGCCGCCGCGCAGGCGATCGCCGCCAGCGGCGTCGACCCGGCCGCGCACCGCGAGCGCTTCGGCGTCTATTGGGGGACCGGGCTCGGCGGCGCGAATACGCTCGAGACGGCTTACAAGCAGGTCTATGGCACGGGCGAATGGCGCCTGCGGCCGCTGACGGTCGTCATGGGCATGAACAACGCCGCCGGCTCGAACGTCGCCGTGCGCCACGGACTGCGCGGGCCGTTCGCGAATTTCGCCACCGCCTGCTCGTCATCGGCCATGGCGCTCGGCGAAGCGATGCACGTCATCCGGTCCGGGCGCGCCGATGCCATGGTGGCCGGCGGATCGGAGGCGCTGCTCGTGCCGGGAACCCTGGCGGCGTGGCAGGCGCTGCGCACGCTCGCGGGCGCCGACGCGGCCGACCCGGCCGCGAGCTGCAAGCCCTTCGACAAGCGCCGGGCGGGGCTCGTGCTTGGCGAAGGCGCGGCGGCATTCGTGCTGGAAGAGGAGTCGCGCGCCCGCGCGCGCGGCGCGCCGATCCTTGCGCTGCTCACGGGCTACGGCAATTCGTGCGATGCCGTGCACCTGTCGCGGCCCGATCGCGACGGACAGGTGCGCGCCATGCGCGCCGCGCTGGAGGACGCGGCGCTCGCGCCGGACGCCATCGGCTATATCAATGCGCACGGCACGGCCACCAGCGTCGGCGACGTGGTCGAGTCGGAGGCGATCAACGCCGTGTTCGGTGCCGCGGCCGAGGCGGTGCCCGTCAGCTCGACCAAGTCGCTGCACGGCCACCTGCTCGGCGGCGCCGGCGCGCTGGAGTTCGGCGCGGCGCTGCTGCCGTTGCTGCGCGGCGTGCTGCCGCCCACCGCCTTCCTCGACCAGCCGGACCCGGCGTGCAAGCTGCGCCACGTACCCAGGGAAGCGCAGCGCGTTTCGTCGCCGCGCGCGGTGATGTCCAATTCGTTCGCCTTCGGCGGGTCGAACGTGGTGCTGATCGCGGAGCGGGTCTAAACCGCTTCCTGCCTCTTAGACTGTTTCTCTAAGCAGGCGTTGCAGCGCGCTGAACTCGACCGGCTTGACGAGATGGTGGTTGAAGCCGGACGCCGACGCGCGCGCGCGGTCATGCATCTGGCCGTAGCCGGTCACCGCAACGAGTAGCGTGCCCTCGAGCCCGGGCTGCTCGCGCATGCGCCGCGCGAGCTCGTAGCCGTCCATGCTGGGCAGCCCGATGTCGAGCAGCGCCACTTCGGGCTTGTATTGCCGTGCGAGGGCGAGGCCGCCGGCGCCGTCCGCCGCGACGCGCACTTCATGGCCGTCGGTCTCGAGCAGGAGCTTGAGCGCCTGAGCGGCATCGCGGTTGTCGTCGACCACCAGGATGCGCCGCCGGGGACCGTGCCGCGACTCGGCGGCGCCTTTACCCTCGCCCGGCGGGCGCACGATCGGCTGCTCGGCCTTGAGCGGCAGGCGCACCACGAACTCGCTGCCGCGCCCCGGCCCTTCGCTGTTTGCCTGGACGCTGCCGCCGTGCATCTTCACCAGCCGCTCGACGAGCGTTAAGCCGACGCCGAGCCCGCCTTGGCTGCGGTCTAGGCCCTGGTGCGCCTGCTTGAAAAGCTGGAACGCGGTACTGAGCATCTCGCCGGCCATGCCGATGCCGTTGTCTACGACCCGGATCACGGCCTCGCCGCCCTCGCGCCGCGCCTCGAGCTCGATGCGGCCGCCGTCGGGCGTGTACTTGGCCGCGTTGTGGAGCAGGTTCTGCACCACTTGCGAGAGCCGCACCTCGTCGCCGTCGACGACCAGGCGCTCGCCCGGCACCCGCACCTCGAGCGAGTGGCGGCGCTGCTCGAACCACTGCGTGGAGGCATCGGCGGCCTGGCGCACCACCGTGCGCAGGTCGACGCTCTTGCGGTCGAGGACCAGCGCGGCGCGCGTGATGCGGCTCACGTCGAGCAGGTCGTCCACCAGGTGCGAGAGCTGGCCGGTCTGCCGCTGGAGCACGTCGCGCACCCAGATTTCCGACGGATCGGCGGTGGGTTTGCGCGCGAGCAGGTTCAGCGCGTTCGAGATCGGCGCCAGCGGATTGCGCAGCTCGTGCGCGAGCACGGCGAGGAATTCCTGCATCTGCCGCTGCGAGCTCTCCAGCGACTCGATGCGCTTGCGGTCGGTCAGGTCGCGCGTCACCTTGGCATAGCCGCGCAGCACGCCCGCGCCGTCGCGCACCGGCGTGATCACCACGTTCGCCCAGAAGGTGGTGCCGTCCTTGCGGATGCGCACATCCTCCTCTTCATAGCGCCCTTCATCGCGCGCGCGCCGCAGCTCCTCTTCCGGCCATTGGCGCTCGCGTGCGTCGGCGGTATAGAAGACGCGGAAGTGCTCGCCGATGATCTCGTCGGCACGATAGCCCTTGATGCGCTGCGCGCCCGAGTTCCAGCTCGCCACGCGCCCTTGCGTGTCGAGCATGAAGACCGCGTAGTCCTTGACCGCCTCGATCAGCAGGCGGAAGCGCTCCTCGCTCTCGCGCAGCATTTCCTCGTTGCGCCGGCGCTCCGTCAGGTCGCGCGTGATCTTGCCGAAGCCGCGCACCTCGCCGGCTTCGTCGCGCAGCGCGGTAATGATCACATTCGCCCAGAAGAGGCTGCCGTCCTTGCGCACGCGCCAGCCCTCGTCCTCGAACCGGCCGTCGCGCGCCGCCGCCTCCAGCTCGTACTGCGGCCAGCGCCGCTCGATCGCCTCCTGCGGATAGAAGGCCGAGAAATGGCGGCCGACGATCTCGTGCGCCTGGTAGCCCTTGATGCGCTGGGCGCCGCGGTTCCAGGAAACGACGCGGCCGGCGCGATCCAGAAGGAAGATCGCGTAATCCTGCGCTTGTTCGACGATGCTGCGAAACGGATCCGCGATGCCTTCGAGCTTCGCGCCGGGATTGTCGGCCTCTGCCATGCCGCTCCTGAAAAAAAAGCGACTATAGCCGCGTCGTCAGGCGCTGGCTGTCGCCGATCTACTACAACTGGGTGAAAAAGGTTGGTGGCCAAGGCCGGAATCGAACCAGCGACACACGGATTTTCAGTCCGCTGCTCTACCAACTGAGCTACTTGGCCGGCGGGATTTCCGCGCGTGGAAAGATGCGCGGGAAGGCGCGAATTATAGCGGCCGAAAAGAAAAGGGCCCATCGCTGGGCCCTTTTCCGTCGCGGCAATGACTGCTGGCTTACATGTCCATTCCGCCCATGCCGCCCATGTCGGGCATGCCATGGGAGTGACCGCCGCCGCCCTTCTTCTCTTCCACCAGCTCGGCGACCATCGCGTCGGTGGTGAGCATCAGGCTCGCGACCGAGGCCGCGTTCTGCAGCGCCGTGCGGCTGACCTTGGTCGGATCGATCACGCCCTGCTGCACGAGATCGCCGTACTCCTCGGTCTGCGCGTTGAAGCCGTAGGTGCCGGTGTTCTCGAGCACCTTGTTCAGCACGACGGACGGCTCGGCGCCGGCGTTGTCGACGATGATGCGCAGCGGCTCTTCGAGCGCGCGCATCACGATCTTGATGCCGGCTTCCTGGTCCTCGTTGTCGCCCTTCAGCTTCTTGCCGAGCGCCTGCTTGGCGCGGATGAACGCCACGCCGCCGCCGGGGACCACGCCTTCTTCCACCGCCGCGCGCGTCGCGTGCAGCGCGTCTTCCACGCGGGCCTTCTTCTCCTTCATCTCGACTTCGGTCGCGGCGCCGACCTTGATCACCGCCACGCCGCCGGCGAGCTTCGCCACGCGCTCCTGCAGCTTCTCGCGGTCGTAGTCGCTGGTCGCTTCATCGATCTGCACGCGGATCTGCTTGACGCGGTTCTCGATGTCCTTCTTCGAGCCGGCGCCGTCGATGATGGTGGTGTTCTCCTTGCCGGACTCGACTTTCTTCGCGCGGCCGAGGTCCTTCACGGTGGCGTTCTCGAGCTTGAGGCCGAGCTCTTCCGAGATCACCGTGCCGCCGGTGAGAATCGCCATGTCTTCCAGCATCGCCTTGCGACGGTCGCCGAAGCCCGGCGCCTTGACGGCAACGGTCTTCAGGATGCCGCGGATGTTGTTCACCACGAGGGTGGCGAGCGCTTCGCCTTCCACTTCCTCGGCGATGATCAGCAGCGGCTTGCCCGCTTTCGCCACCGCCTCGAGGATCGGCAGGAGCTCGCGGATCGAGGAGATCTTCTTGTCGTACAGGAGGACGTACGGGTCCTCGAGCACGGCCAGCTGCTTCTCGGGGCTGTTGATGAAGTACGGCGAGAGGTAGCCGCGGTCGAACTGCATGCCCTCGACGAGGTCGAGCTCGTTCTCGAGCGACTTGCCGTCCTCGACCGTGATCACGCCTTCCTTGCCGACCTTGTCCATCGCGTCGGCGATGATCTTGCCGATGTCGGCGTCGGAGTTGGCCGAGATCGAGCCGACCTGCGCGATCTCCTTGGAGCTCGAGCACGGCTTGGAGATCTTTTTCAGCTCCTCGACCACGGCGGTGACCGCCTTGTCGATGCCGCGCTTGAGATCCATCGGGTTCATGCCGGAGGCCACGAACTTCATGCCTTCGCGCACGATCGCCTGGGCGAGGACCGTGGCAGTGGTGGTGCCGTCGCCGGCGACGTCGGAAGTCTTGGAGGCGACTTCCTTCACCATCTGCGCGCCCATGTTCTCGAACTTGTCCTTCAGCTCGATCTCCTTCGCGACGGAGACGCCGTCCTTGGTGACGGTGGGAGCGCCGAACGAGCGCTCGAGCACGACGTTGCGGCCCTTGGGCCCGAGCGTGACCTTGACCGCGTCGGCCAGGATGTTCAGGCCGTGGACCATCCGGGTCCGCGCGCCTTCGTGGAAACGTACTTCTTTGGCTGGCATTGCTTCTCTCTCCTTACGCTCAGTTACCTTCGATTACGCCCATGATGTCTTCCTCGCGCATGACGAGGAGCTCATCGCCCTTCACCTTCACCGTCTGCCCGGAGTACTTGCCGAACAGCACGCGGTCGCCGACCTTCAGGTCGAGCGGAATCAGCTTGCCCTGGTCATCCTTCTTTCCCTTGCCCACGGCCACGATCTCGCCCTGGTCGGGCTTCTCGGCGGCGGTGTCGGGGATCACGATGCCACCCGCGGACTTGCGCTCCTCTTCGATGCGCTTGACGATCACGCGGTCATGCAGCGGACGAATCTTCATGCTGGCTCCCAATAAATAGAAAACACGATGTATTACAATGGGTTGCGATGCACCCACCTCTAAAAGCCGGGAGACCGGGCGCTGTTAGCACTCGGCTCGGACGAGTGCTAATGATAGCGATGACAGCCTGTAGTTTCAAGGCCGCCGCTGCGGACCTGCCCAAGCCGGTCGCCGAGGCGCTGCGCAGGGCATCCATTCCCGAGTCGGCCGTCGGCGCGTGGGTGCAGCAGCTCGGCGCCCCGACGCCGGTGCTGACCCTGAACGCGGCCAAGCCGATGAATCCCGGCTCGACGATGAAGCTCGTCACTACGCTTGCCGCCCTCGAGCTCCTCGGTCCCGCCTACCGCTGGAAGACCGAGGCCTACCTCGATGGCCCGAACCTCGTGCTACGCGGCCAGGGCGATCCGAAGCTCAATGCCGAGAGCTTCTGGATGATGTTGCGCAACCTGCGCGGCCGCGGCCTGCGCGATCTGCGCGGCGACGTGATCCTTGACCGCAGCTACTTCGCGCCGGCGCAATACGCGCCCCTGGATGACGACATCTACCGGACCTACAACGTCCCGCCGGACGCGCTGCTCGTCAATTTCAAGGCGCTGCGCTTCACCTTCATTCCGGACGAGAAAGGGGTGCAGATCTACACCGAGCCCACGCTCCCCGGCCTCGTGGTCACGAACAGCCTGAAGCTCGGCGGCGGCGCGTGCCCCGACGGCAGCCGCGCGTTTCGCGAGCTCGCGCAGGCCGCCTTCCAAGCCGTGCCGCCGCGCGCGAGCTTCACCGGCACCTATCCGGTGTCGTGCGGCGAGCGCGAGCTCAACGTCGCCATCCACGACCCGCAGGATTACTTCGCCGCGTTCCTGCGCGGGCTATGGACCGAGCTCGGTGGCACCTGGAGCGGCAGCGTGCGCGACGGCGTCGTCCCGCCGACCGCGAAGCTCATCTACGTACACGAATCCGAGCCGCTCGCCGAGCTGGTGCGCGACATCAACAAGTTCTCGAACAACGTGATGGCACGCCAGCTTTTCCTCACCATCGGGGCGCAGAAGGACCGGCCGCCCGCGAGCACCGAGCAGGCCGCCCGCGTGATCAAGGACTGGCTCGCCTCGCAGAAGATCTCGGCGCCCGAGCTCACGCTGGAAAACGGCTCCGGCCTGTCGCGCAACGAGCGCATCAGCACCGAGCACATGGCGCTGCTCCTGCAGAGGGCCTGGACGAGCGCCATGATGCCCGAGTTCGTTTCCTCGCTCCCGGTCGTCGCCGTCGACGGCACGATGAAGAAGCGCCTCAACAACCAGCGCGTGGCGGGCAGCGCGCACATCAAGACGGGCCTTCTCTCCGACGCGCGCGCCATCGCCGGCTACGTGCTCGACCGGCACGGCCGGCGCCACGTCGTGGTGATGATCGTGAACCACGCCCGCGCGCGCGACGCCGACGCCGCGCAGGACGCGCTGCTCGAATGGGTCTACGAAGGGCCTACAGCCCCAACTCGCCCCATAACGAATCGACCCGTTTCTTCACGGCCTCGTCCATGACGATCGGGCGGCCCCACTGCCGCTCGGTCTCGCCGGGCCATTTGTGGGTAGCGTCGATGCCCATCTTGGAACCCAGGCCGGACACGGGGCTCGCGAAGTCGAGGTAGTCGATTGGCGTGCGCTCGGCGAGCACGGTGTCGCGCGCCGGATCGACGCGGGTCGTCAGCGCCCAGACCACTTCCTTCCAGTCGCGCACGTCCACGTCGTCGTCGCACACGACGATGAACTTGGTGTACATGAACTGCCGCAGGTAGCTCCAGATCGCGAACATCACCCGCTTCGCGTGGCCGGGATACTGCTTGCGCATGCTGACCACCGCTAGGCGGTAGGAGCAGCCCTCCGGCGGCAGATAGAAATCGACGATTTCGGGAAATTGCTTCGCGAGCAGGGGCACGAAAAGCTCGTTGAGCGCGACCCCCAGCATCGCCGGCTCGTCGGGTGGCTTGCCGGTGTACGTCGAGTGATAGATCGGCGAGCGGCGCATCGTCATGCGCTCCACCGTGAACACCGGAAAGCGCTGCACTTCGTTGTAATAGCCGGTGTGGTCGCCGTGCGGCCCCTCGTCCGCCGTCTCCTCGCCGATCGAGCCTTCGAGCACGATCTCCGCCGAGGCCGGCACCTGCAGGTCGCTGCCGATGCACTTCGTCACCTCGGTGCGCGCGCCGCGCAGCAGCCCGGCGAACTGATACTCGCCGAGCGTGTCCGGCACCGGCGTCACGGCGGCGAGCATGGTCGCCGGGTCGGCGCCAAGCGCGACCGCGACCGGAAATGGCGCATTGGTGCTGTTGCGATGATCCTGGAAGTCGAGCGCGCCGCCGCGATGCGCGAGCCAGCGCATGATGAGCTTGTTGCGGCCGATGACCTGCTGGCGATAGATGCCGAGGTTCTGCCGCCGTTTTTGCGGGCCGCGCGTGACCGTCAGGCCCCACGTGATGAGCGGGCCGGCATCGCCCGGCCAGCAGGTCTGCACCGGCAGCCGCGCCAGATCGATCTGTCCGCCCTCGAGCACCACTTCGTGGCAGGGCGCGCTCGAGCGCTCCTTCGGCGCCATGTCGAGCACGCGCTTGAACACCGGAAACTTCTCCCAAAGGTCGCGCAAGCCGCGCGGCGGCTCGGGCTCGCGCAGGTAAGCGAGCAGCTCGCCGAGCTTGCGCAGCTCCGCGACGTCCTTCGCGCCCATCGCCGCCGCGACGCGCGACACCGTGCCAAAGAGGTTGGCGAGCACCGGCATGTCGTGACCGGCCGGCCGTTCGAAGAGAAGCGCCGGACCACCCGCGCGCAGCACGCGGTCGGCGATCTCCGTCATCTCCAGGCGCGGCGACACTTCGGCGCTCACGCGCTTAAGCTCGCCGCGCGCCTCGAGCTGGGCGACGAACTCTCTCAAGTCCCGGTAGATCACCGAGTCGATGCCATCAACCGCTCGCTCACCATCTCGGCGAAGTCGAGCAGCAACGTGTCACGCCCGCGCGCCGAATAGACGCGCTCCGCGCCGGCGAGCACGATCGTCAAGGTGGTCGAGCCTCGCCAGCCGAACACCGCGAGCGCCGCCCCGCCGAGCGCGCAGGCGAGCGCGATGGCCGGCAGCAGGGCGGCGATCATCTCGATCAGGCGGAAGAAGCTGTAGAGCGCGCGTGCCACGCCCTGCGCGCTCGCCGCCATCTCCTGGGCGGCACCGTGCGCGACGTTGCCGAGCGGCGCGGCAGCGGCGAGCAGGAGAAGCGCGAGCACGACGAGCGCGATGCCCCAGCCGAGCTGGCGCGGATGCCGCTCGAAGGAGACGCGCATCGCGGTGACGCGCGCGAGCGGCATGGTCTCCAGATGCCCGTCGCTGCGGTGGATCAGGCTGCGCGGGTAGAGCATGAGCTGCGAGCCGCGCAGCACGCCGGTCGTGAATTCGAAGCGGGTCAGCGCCGCCTGGCTGGTTTCGTCGTTCATGTGATCGCGAAGGCGGCCACGATTCCCGCGAAGATCGCGCCGCCCACCCAGTTGTTGTGGCGGAAAGCGCGGAAGCAGCCTTCGCGGCTGCGATCGCGGATCAGGCGCCAGTGGTAGATCATCATCGCTCCGGCGAGCAGGAGGCCGGCATAGTAAGGCCATGCGAGGGCGCGGACCATCCCGGTGACCGCCAGGAGGACCAGCATCAGCGCGTAGCTCGTCATGACCGCGGCCACGTCCCAGCGGCCGAGGGTGAGCGCCGAGGTGCGGATGCCGAGGCTTGCGTCGTCGTCGCGATCGACCATGGCGTACTCGGTGTCGTACGCGAACGCGTAGAACACGTTCGCCGCGAGGAGCAGCCAACACTCGAGGGGTAACCGTTCCTGGATGGCGGCATAGGCCATCGGGATGCCGAAGCCGAACGCGATGCCGAGATACGCCTGCGGAAACGCGAACACGCGCTTCGTAAAGGGATAGGTTGCCGCAATGGCCAGACCAAGGAAGGACAGCGCGACCGCGAAGCGGTTGAGGAACAGCACCAGCCCGAACGCGGCGGCGGCAAGCGTCGTCGCCACCACCAGCGCTTCCCACGGCGCGATTTCCCGCGCGGCGAGCGGCCGCTCGCGCGTGCGCTTCACATGCGGGTCGAAGTCGCGGTCGGCGTAGTCGTTGACCGCGCAGCCGGCCGAGCGCATGAGCAGCGTGCCGATGACGAAGATGGCGACCATGCCGGCCGAAGGCAGCCCATCGGCGGCGAGCCATACGGCCCACAGCGTCGGCCAGAGCAGGAGCAGCGTGCCGATCGGCTTGTCGAGCCGGATGAGACGCTCGTAAGCGTCCAGGCGCCTTGCGAGGAAGGCGAAATCCACTGCCGCAAGAATAACTCAGGTATGCACGAGGTCTTCGCGCGCGCCGAGCCAGCGGGTGACGTGTGCGCGCGCCGCTTCCGGATGGTGCGCGACCATGTCATCCGCCGCTTCGCGCGCCCGCGCCACCAAGTCCGTGTCGCGCTCGAGATCCGCGAAGCGAAGCAGCGGATCGCCGCTCTGGCGCTCGCCCAGGTACTCGCCCGGCCCGCGCAGCTTCAGGTCCTCTTCGGCGATGGCAAAGCCATTCGCATTTTCAAAGATGATGCGCAGCCGCTGCCGCGCGGTCTCCGACAGCGGCTCGCCGTAGAGCAGGATGCACACGCTCTCTCGGCTGCCACGGCCGATGCGGCCGCGCAGCTGGTGGAGCTGGGCAAGCCCGAAGCGCTCGGCGCTCTCGATCACCATCAGCGAAGCGTTTGGCACGTCGACGCCCACCTCGATCACGGTGGTGCACACGAGCAGATCGGTCGCTCCGCTCGCGAAGGACGCCATCACCGCCGCCTTCTGCGCCGGCGGCAATCGGCCGTGCAGCAGCGCGACGCGCAGGCCTTCCAGCTCGCGAGCGAGGAGCTCGTACGTCTCCACGGCGGTCTGCACGCCTTCCTTGGATTCCTCGATCACGGGACACACCCAGTACGCCTGCTGCTGCTCGCGGCAGGCTTCGCGAATGCGCTCGAGCACCTCCGAGCGCTTCGCCGCCGAGAAAAGCCGCGTCGTCACCGGCCGCCGTCCGGGCGGCAGCTCGTCGATCACCGACGTGTCGAGGTCGGCGAAGTAAGTCATCGACAGCGTGCGCGGGATCGGCGTCGCCGTCATCATGAGCTGGTGCGGCACGGCTGCATCCGCCTTCCGCCGCAGCGTAAGGCGCTGCTGGACGCCGAAACGGTGTTGCTCGTCGACCACCGCCAGCGCGAGCCGCGCGAAGTCCACCCGCTCCTGCACCAGCGCGTGGGTGCCGATCGTGATCTGCGCGCTGCCGTCGGCGATGGCGGCGAGGGCCTGCTTCTTCTCCTGGCCTTTCAGGCCGCCGTGCAGCCAGGCGATGCGGATGCCGAGCGGCTCGAGCCACTCGCGGAACTTGCGATAGTGCTGCTCCGACAGAATCTCGGTCGGCGCCATCACCGCCGCCTGCGCGCCGGAGTCGGCCGCGGCAAGGCAGGCGATGGCGGCGACGATGGTCTTGCCGCTGCCGACGTCTCCTTGCAGCAGCCGCTGCATCGGGTGCGGCTGCGCGAGGTCGCGCAGCACCTCGTTCATGGCGCGGGTTTGCGCACGCGTCAGCTTGAACGGCAGCCGCGCGATGAAAGCGCGCAGCAGCGCACCGTCCGTGCGCAGCACTTGAGCACGGCGGCTGCGCCGCTTGCGGTAGGCAAAGCGCATGGAGAGCTGCTGCGCGAGAAGCTCGTCGAACTTCATGCGCCGCCACGCCGGATGACTACGGTCGACGAGCGCGGCGGTATCGGTGTCCGGCTCGGGTCGGTGGAGCACTCGCACCGAGTCGCCGAAGGACGGCAGCGCGTATCGCGTGCGCACCTCGTCGGGCAGCGTGTCGTCCATCGCGCCGGCGTCGACGGCTTCGAGCACCTTCGCTCGCACGGCGGCCTGGCCGATGCCGGCCGCGGTCGGATACACCGGGGTGAGGCTCGACGGCAGCGGCTCGTCGCCGTCGACGAAGCGGTACCGCGGATGCGTCATCTCGATGCCGAACCAGCCGCCGCGCACTTCGCCGTACGCGCGCACCGAGCGCCCGTCCTCGGCGGCTCGCTGGAAGCCTTTCAGCTGGCTGCCGTAGAAATTGAAGAAGCGCAGCACCACGCCCTGCGCATGCACGATCAGCTGGCGCTTCGGGCGGTAGGCCACTTCGGCGCGCAGCACGCGAGCCTGGATGAGGACCGACTGGCCGGGCGGCGCCGATTGCGGATCGGTGAGCCGCGTCTCGTCCTCGTAGCGCAGCGGCAGATGCAGGACGAAATCGAAGCGGGTGCGCAGCCCGAGCTTGTCGAGTCGCGGCGCCTTCACCCGCCCGCGTGCAGGATCGCGTCGATCTCCACCACGGCGCCGCGCGGCAGGCCAGCGACCCCGACGGCGGCGCGCGCCGGATACGGCTCCTTCACGTACTGCGCCATGATCTCGTTCACGCGCGCGAAATGGGCCAGGTCCGTCAGGTAGATCGTCATGCGCACGCAATGATCGAGGCTGAGCCCCGCGCCCGCGGCCACGGCGGCGAGGTTGCGGAACACGCGATGCGTCTGCCCCTCGATCCCTTCGGCCATCTGCATGGTCGCCGGATCGAGTCCGATCTGCCCGGAAAGGTACACCGTGTCGCCAGCACGCACCGCCTGCGAGTAGGTGCCGATGGCCTCGGGCGCATTGCGGGTATGGATGGCCGTCTTCATCGCGGGGTATCTTAGCCCAATGATTTCGAACCTTGAGAAGCTGCTCGGCACGCCGCGGGACGGCGCGCTGCTGCGCTATTCGCTCGCGCTCGAGTACCTGAAAGCAAAAGACCTCGAGCGCGCGCTGCAGTATTTCCGCGACGCGGTGGAGCGCGATCCGCTCTACTCCGCCGCCTGGAAGGGGCTTGGGCGCGCGCTGCAGGACGCGGGGCGCGATGCCGAGGCGCTAGCGACCTATCGGAAAGGCATCGAGGCGGCGCAAAAGAAAGGCGACCGCCAGGCGGAGAAGGAAATGACCGTCTTTATGCGGCGCTTGGAAAAAGCCGCGCCAGCGCGAGGGCAAGACCCGAAATGAAGCTCTCCTTGCCGACGAGCTCGTCGGCGCCGGCGAGCTTCGCTGCCGCGGCGGCCTCCGGGGTGTTGAAGAGGGTGAGCGCGACGACCGCCGGGGCGGCCGGCGTGGACTTTAAGCGCCGCACGAGCTCGCCGCGCTTGGGCGCCAAGCGCAGGTCGAGGAGGAGCACGTCCGGCTTCGAGTTCTCGACGAGGTCGATGGCCTGCGGCGCCGTGCGCGCGGTCCCGGCGAGCTGAAAGCCCGGCAGGGTGGTTACGTAGCTGGCGGCGGCGGAGAGGAAGGCGGGACTGTCGTCGGCGATGGCGACGCGGCGAACGCGGGGCTCTTGCATGGACCACAGGATAAGTAGCGAGCCCCGCCGCCGGTATCAGGTAGTTCCCTAGTGTCGTCAAAAGATGTCAGCCGTCGGGCGGGACCAGCCCCGTGCGCAACGCATAGCGCACGAGGCCGGCGACATCGCGGATCCCGAGCCGATCCATGATCTGCGCGCGATGCGTCTCTACGGTTTTCACCGACAGGTTGAGCAGGAAGGCAATTTCCTTCGTGCTTTTGCCGCCGGCGACGAGACGCAGCACCTCGCGCTGCCGCGCAGTGAGCACTTCCGGCGCCGCGTCGCCACCGCTGCGGTGCACATACCCTTCCACCACCTGACGCGATACGGCGGGACTGAGCCAGCTTTCGCCGCGCATCACGCTGCGCAGCGCGAGCTCGAGCTCGCCGGTCGCCGCGTCCTTCAATAGATAACCTGCCGCACCCGCGCGCAGCGCCTGCAACACGTATTCCTCGCCGGAATGCATGGAAAGAATTACCACGCGCAGCGCGGGAAAACGCTCGCGCATCAGCGCCGCCGTCTCGAGGCCGGTGATGCCCTTCATGGCGATGTCCATCAGCACCACGTCGGGCTGCTCGCGCGCGGCGAGCTGCAGCGCCTCCTCGCCGCTCGCCGCTTCGCCGACCACGGCGACATCGGCCATGGCATTCAGCAGCGAGCGAATTCCGGCGCGGACGAGCGCATGGTCATCGGCGAGCAATACGCGGATCGTCAAGCAGCGGCCTCGTTCTTTTCGCGGGAAAGCGGAAACGTCGCGACCAGCAGGGTGCCCTGGCCGGGCGCCGAGCGCAGCTCGAGCGAGCCGGCGGCGAGCGCGATGCGCTCCTCCATGCTGACCAGACCGAGGCTCGCTCCGCTCGCCGCGCGGCTTCGCACCGCGTCGAGATCGAAGCCACGGCCGTCGTCGCGAACCGAAAGCGCGAGCCGGCTGCTCGCGTTGTAGAGCCGGACCCAGATGTTGTGCGCGCGCGCATGGCGCAGCACGTTCGTGATGGCCTCTTGGCCGACGCGGAAGCACGCCGTCTCGGTGTCCGGGTCGAGGTCCTGCGGCGCATCCTGCGCGTCGAAATGCGCCGCGAGACCGGCCACGCGGCATTGCCGGTCGAGGTGCGAGCGCAACGCCGCGGCGAGGCCGAGGTCATCGAGCTGCGACGGCCGCAGGTTGAGCGAGAGCTGCCGCACGCGCTCGAGCGTGTGCTGCACGGTTTCCACGCCTTCGGCGATGCGCCCGCGCAGCGACGGATCCGCGGCGAGCTGCAGGGACTCGATCTGGATCTTGAGCGCCGTGAGCGCCTGCCCGATGTCGTCGTGCAGGTCGCGCGCCAGCCGGCCCCGCTCTTCCTCCTGCACCTCCAGCAGCCGGCGCGACAGCGCGCGCAGCCTTTCATGCGACAGCTCGAGCTCCCGGTTCACCCGCTCGAGCGCCTGCTGCGTGCGCAGCCTTTCGCTGATGTCGTTGATCACGACGAGGCGCGCGCGGCGGCCGCGCCAGCTCACCAGGTGGCCGACGCCGTCGATGTCGAGCGGATCGCCGTTCTTACGCCGGTGGCGGTAGAGGCCGCGATACACCGTGCCGCCGGGCTCGTTGCGCAGGAAATCGCGCCGCTCGTCCGAGCGGCGCAAATCGGCTGCATTCATGTGCAGGAATTCGTCCCGTCCATAGCCATAGACCTTGAGCGCCGCGTCGTTCACGGCCAGGAACTGCAGCGTCTCGTCGTCCACCACCCACATCGGTAGCGGGCTCGACTCGAAGAGCATGCGGTAGCGCCCCGCCTGCGGATCGATGCGGTCGACGAGCTGTTGTAGTTTTGCCGCGAGCGGTCGCAATTCGAAGCAGATGGTACCGCTGGCACGCGCATTGCGACGGCCGGGGCATGAACCGAGACGATCGGAGAAAACTCGAGCCCGGCGCGGGCGGACCCGGCCGGAAAGCGCAGGCGGATGCCCGGCAGGACGGCGGCAAGCTGCGCAAGAACCAGGAACGACTACACGTCGGGCCGGACCACAAGACCGACGCCATGAAAAAGGGGCGGCGCGGCACGTATCCGTAAATGCAGCTGCCGCTCGAGCCCGCCGAGTCGGCACGCGCAGCCGGCCTGCGCTATGTGAGCAACACGGATGCCGGGATTCGGCGTCGGCGCGCCGGCGAAGGCTTCCGCTACGTACGCGCGGATGGACGCGCCGTGGCCGACAAGGCGACGCTCGCCCGCATCCGGCGCCTCGCCATCCCTCCGGCATGGACCGAGGTGTGGATCTGTGCGGCCGACGACGGCCACCTCCAGGCGACCGGATACGACGCGCGGGGTCGCAAGCAATACCGCTATCACCCGCGCTGGCACGAGGTGCGCGACGAGACCAAGTACGGCCGCATGATCGCGTTCGGCAGCGTGCTGCCGCGCATCCGGCGCCGGGTTGCGCGCGACCTGGCGCGGCCCGGCTTGCCGCGCGAGAAGGTCCTCGCCACCGTGGTCCGCCTGCTCGAGAAGACCTTCATCCGCGTCGGCAACGAGGAGTACGCGCGCGAGAACGAATCGTTCGGCCTCACGACGCTGCGCGAGCGCCAGGTGAAGGTGAACGGCTCGCAGCTTCGCTTCCGCTTCCGCGGCAAGAGCGGCGTGCAGCACGAAGTCGAGGTCGCGGATCCCCGCATCGCCGCTATCGTGCGCCGCATGCAGGACCTGCCGGGCGAAGAGCTATTCCAGTACGTGGACGAGGACGGCGAGGTGCGCGCCATCGGCTCGAGCGACGTGAACGCCTACCTCAAGGAAATCGCGGGCGACGACTTCACCAGCAAGGATTTCCGCACATGGGCGGGCACACTTCTTTGCGCGCGGCTGCTTTGCCGGCTCGAAGCGCCGGTGACCGAGCCCGCGGGCCGCCGAGAAGTCGCTCGCGCGGTCGAGGTGGTGTCGGGCGAGCTGCGCAACACCCGCGCCGTCTGCCGCAAGTGCTACATCCATCCCGCGGTGATCGAGAGCTTCATGGCGGGACGGCTCCCGCGCTCGGCGGAACGGCGCCTCGACGAGCGTGCGCTCATCGCGCTGCTGCGGAGCGAGCAGCGGCGCGAAAAAGGTCTCGCGCGACGCAGCGGCGCCGATGGCCGCCCGCTCACTCCGCTCCTGCGGCGCTCGATCGCGCGCTTGCGCTCTCAGCGACCCGCGGGCACGGGCGCTCCTCGGGCACGGCTCATGCACTGAGGGGAACGTCATGCGCAACCTGCTTGCTCTCTTCATCGCTGCCGCCCTGCTCGCGGCGTGCGCGCATGCCGGCGACATGCCGACCGTGCGCGCCGGCAACGACCCGGACCCGGCGAAGGCTCGCGCCGGCGGCCGCGCCTCAGGCGCCGGCGGCTCCCATGCGCCCGGAGGCACCGGACTCGGTTCCGGGACCATGGGCGCCGAAAGTTTCTCGGGCGCCGGCTCCGTCCGATAACGATGAGACGGCTCGCCCTCCTTCTAGGGCTCGCCCTTGCCGGCACGGCGCTGGCCGAAGGGCCGGGCAGCCAGCTGCGGGCGACGCCGGAAATCCCTCAAGCCACGCCGATGCCGACCAACCCCGTGCGGCAGGACCAGAAGCGTTGCGAACCGCTGCCAGCCGAGCAGCGTCAGCAATGCCTCGCCGAGCTTCGCACGGTACCCACGCCGCGTCCGAACGGGCCGGAATCGATTGGCGGCGGCGCGGGTGCTGCAACGGGTTCGAGCTCGGGCACGACAGGCGGCGCGACATTCGGAGGTAGCGCTCCCCGCTAATGGCATAGGCCTTGCGTCGCCATCGCGTAGTCTTCCTTGTCCCACCACTCACAGGAGCACCAGCACATGAAATTGAAACTCTTGGTCACGGCGACGGCGGCCGCTCTTTTCGCGATGACGGCGTATGCGCAATCGGGCGGCAGCGCCGGCGGAAGCGCGGCCGGCGCGTCGGGCAGCAGCGTCGGCGGCTCCAGCGGCTCCAGCGGCTCCAGCGGCTCCAGCTTGGGCGGCTCGACGGGCTCCAGCGCCGGCGGCACTAGCGGTTCCAGCGTCGGCGGCTCGAGCACGAGCGGCGGCAGCGGCGCGATGAATTCCGGCAGCTCCTCGCCCGGCTCCAGCTCCAGCACCGCGAGCTGCGATTCGCTCACCGGCCTGCAGAAGGACCAGTGCCTGCGCGACCATGGCAGCTCCAGCGCCGCCGGCGGCACGTCCGGCAGCACCGGCACCGGCTCGTCGACGGACTCGAGCACGACGCGCACGCCGGGTGGAATGGGCAGCGGCTCGTCGACCGGAAGCGGCTCGACCAGCGGCGGCAGCACCGGGTCCTCGACGGGCACCGGCAAGTAACCGCGCCGTACCGGCGAACGAAGGGCCGCGAAAGCGGCCCTTTTCATTTGCTGCCGGGAAACTTGGTGGAGTGGAGGAGGATCGAACTCCCGACCTTCGCATTGCGAACGCGACGCTCTCCCAGCTGAGCTACCACCCCTGAAATCGAGACGCGCGAGGAGGCGCGGATTCTACCGCAAGTGCCGAGGCCGGGGCTATCATCGCCGCTCCCGGAGGAGCCCGGATGCAGATCTCGCCGCCTTACGGCTACAAGGAAGTCGTTCCCTATCTCAAGACGCAGAAGGTGCGCCTGCTTGCGCCCGGCGAAGTGCCGGAGTTCGTGCAGAAGGGAAACGCGATCCCGATCAGCCTTACGGAGTTCCAACCCGTGGCGCGCGACTATCCGATCGTCTTCACCGGAGCACAGGATGCTCTTGCGCCGGTGGCCGTGCTCGGCCTCGCCGGCGGCGAGAATCTTTTTTACGACGGCGGGCGCTGGGTGGGCGGCGTCTACATCCCGGCGTACGCGCGGCGTTATCCGTTCTGCATGGCGAAGGTGAACGTCAACCAGGTGCAGCAGCGCGACCGGCTGATCTGCGTCGAGAAGGCCTGGCTCGACGAGACCGGCGAGGCGATGTTCGACTCGAAGGGCGAGCCGAGCGCGCGCTGGAAGGACCTCGAGCGACTGCTCGGCGAGTACGAGGCGGACCTCGAGAGGAGCCGCGAGATGTGCTCGATCCTCGCCGACTACGGGCTCTTCGAGCCGTTCACGATGCAGGCCAACTTGCGCGCAGAGAAGAAGCCGCTGCAGATGACCGGCATGTACCGCGTCGCGGAGAAGAACCTGGAGAACCTGAACGCGGCGCAACTGAAGAACCTGATGCGCAAGGCGATCCTGCCGCGCATCTACCTGCACCTCATTTCGCTCGAGAACTTCGGCCGGCTTCTGGACCGCAGGACGGAAGCCGCTGGACGCGCCAGCCGTCCTCAACCATCGTGACGAGCTCGCCGCGCCTCACGACTATGCCGAGCTGCTGCCCGCCACGCGTGATGAAGTAGCGCGCTTCGCCGCGCTCGGCGGCAGCGACGACCCGGGCGAGCTCCTCGACCCAGCGCCGGCCGTCGGCGCCGGGGCCGCCCACGTGAGTGACCTCGCCCCTCGGATCGCGCCGCGCGCAATCGATCTCGAGCGCATAAGCAGGCGTTAGCGCGGCAGCCATGGCAGGAGCTGGTAATAGCGGCGTGTCGTTTCGTAGCATTCGCATGCCTCCTCCTGGAGGCGTTTGCGGTCAAGGATGCGCACCGCGCCTCTCTGGTAGTCGATGGTTCGCAGCGAGCGCAGCTTCGCTGCCGCGAGGCTCACGCGCGGGCGCGTGGCGGCGAGCACCTGGGAAAGCATGTCGTGCGTCAGCGCGAGCTCGTCGCGGTCGACGCGGTCATGCAGCACGAGGAGCCAGCGCGCCAGCCGCTCGACGATCGAGTGGTATGAATTGCACGCTACCGAGCGGCCCACCACGTTGAGCGCGAACCCGGTATAGACCAGCACCGCATCGCGCAACGCACGATGCTGCTGCAGCAGCTCGCTCACCGAAGCGAGCGGCACGCGATAGGCGAGGCCCGAGACCTGCACGATCGCGGAGAACGCGGCGCGCGGCGGCGTCGTGATCAGCGACACGCCGATCATTCCTTCGGCGCCGACGCTCGTACACTCGGCCTTGTCGCCCGACTGCAGCACCATGGTGAGCGAGCACACGGCGCTCGCCGGGAAAAACGCCGACTTGCTGCGTTCACCCTGCACGACGATTTCTTCCCCGCTGACGAGTTCGACCTCGTCCGCGACGTCCAGGCAGGCGCGACGGGTCGCGGTCGGTAGCGAATCGAGAAGCAGGTTCCCGGAGGTATCGGCCATTGTCACGTGTCAGGAGATGCCCGACATTATGGCGTCGCCTCCGGCCGGTGTACGTGCCTTCGGAAACTATTAAGCCTTAATGGAAGTCCCTACCTACTCTAGGCCGTAGCAAACCGTCTACACGGCACATCGCCCCCTACATTGATGTCGGGATATTCCCTACCCCCCCCCCCCCCCCCCCCCCCCCCCCC
>DATMIG010000133.1:0-10427 GCA_035554335.1 Burkholderiales bacterium | reverse complement strand
CGCCTCGCTCGTGCCGTTCGCGGCGTGGAAAGGCTACGCCGGCGAGCGGCTCACCTGGAAGAGCGCGCTGCACGCCGTGGTGGCCACCGGCCGCGAATCGGTGGACATCGTCATCATCTGCGCCATCGCCGGCTGCGTGATCGGCCTGCTCAACATCACCGGGCTCGCGCTCGGCCTGTCGCTTTCGCTCGTCAAGATCGGCGAGCACAGCCTGCCGCTTCTGCTCATCGTGGTGGCGTTCATCTCCGTGATCCTCGGCATGGGGCTGCCGACGACCGGCGTCTACCTCCTCGTCGCGGTGCTCGCCGCGCCGGCCGTGGTGAAGTTCGGCGTGCAGCCGCTGGCCGCGCACATGTTCGTCTTCTTCTACGGCTGCCTGTCGATGATCACGCCGCCGGTGGCGATGGCCGCGTATGCGGCCGCGCACATCGCGCAGGCCAGCCCGATGCGGGTCGGCTGGACCGCGTGCATGCTCGGGTGGCCGGCCTTCGTGCTGCCGTTTCTGTTCATCGTCTCGCCGACCCTGCTCCTCTCCGGCCAGCCGTTCGACGTGGCGGCGTCGGTCGCCACGGCCGTTGCCGGCGTGTGGCTCGCCTCGGCGGCGATCGGCGGCTTTTTTCTCGGCGAGCTCACGCCGCTCAAGCGCGCGCTGTTCGGCCTGTGCGGCCTCGTGCTCCTCATTCCGACCGACGCGTTTGCGCAGGCCGGCCTCGTCAACCTCGCGGCCGCCGCCGTCGGCGCGCTGCTCGTCACCCTGGAGATACGCAACCGTGAACCTCGAAAAGCGGCAAAAACTAGCGGCGCGGCTTAAGCGAGCCGAGCTCGTCGTCGCGCCGGGCATCTTCGAGCTCATCTCGGCGAAGATCGCCGATCGCATGGGCTTCGAATGCCTGTATGTGACCGGCTACGGCCTCGTCGCCTCGCATCTCGGCCTGCCGGACGCCGGCATCGCCACCTACAGCGACATGGTCGGCCGCGTGTCCCAGATCGCGAAGATGACGCAGACGCCCTTCATCGCCGACGCCGACACGGGCTACGGCGGGCTGCTCAACGTGCAGCACACGGTGCGCGGCTACGAAGAAGCCGGCGCGTGCGGCATCCAGCTCGAGGACCAGGAATTCCCGAAGAAGTGCGGCCACATGCTCGGCCGCCGGGTGATCGCGGCGCAGGACATGGCCGCCAAGGTGCGCGTCGCCGTGGCGAGCCGCAGCGATCCGAATTTCCTCGTCATCGCGCGCACCGACGCGCGCACCACGCACGGCCTCGACGAAGCCCTGCGCCGCGCCGAGACATACCTCAAGGCCGGCGCCGACGTGCTCTTCGTCGAATCGCCCGAATCCCCGGAAGAGATGCGCAAAATCTGCGAGACGTTCAAGGGCGTGCCGCTCCTCGCCAACATGGTGCAGGGCGGCGGCCGCACGCCGATGCTGTCGCAGGACGAGCTGCAGAAGCTCGGCTACCGCATCGCCATCTACCCGGCCGCGGGCTTCCTCGCCATGGGCGCGGCGCTCGAGCGCGTCTATACCGACCTCAAGACGAAGAAAGCCGAGTCGGTGCCGCTGTACGACTTCAAGAAGTTCAGCGCGCTGATGGGCTTCGACTGGGTGGCGGAGTTCGACAAGCGCTGGCGCGACGATGCCTAGCATCGGCATGATCGTGCCGCTCACCAACACGGTGAACGAGGCCGAGTGGAAGCGCATGGCTCCCGAAATGCGCTTTCCGCTGGTGCGCATGGCGCTGCATCCGCACGGCGATCCGAAGCTGTTCGACGACCTGCGCGCGTGCCTGGATCAACTTGGGACGAGCCAGCCGGACGTCATCGCCTATGCGTGCACGGCCGGCTCGATGGTGCAGCCGCTCGACTCGCTCGCCGGCTTCATGAGCCGCGAGTCCGGAAGACCGGCGGTCGCCACGGCGCCGGCGCTCGTGCATGCATGCCGCGCGCTCGGGCTGAAGCGCGTCTCGCTCGCCACGCCGTATCACGATGCGCTGAACGAGCACGAGAAGGAATTCCTCGCCGAGAACGGCATCCAGGTCGTCGCCATGAAAGGGCTCGGCATCGGCGCCGGCGGAGCGCACGAATACGTGCGCATCGCCAAGGTGAGCGAAGCGGAGGTCTATGCGCACTGCCTCGGCGCCGACCATCCGGACGCCGAAGGCATGATCGTCAGCTGCACCGACTTCCGCACGCTCGGCATCCTGCCGCGGCTGGAGGCCGAGCTCGGTAAACCGGTGGTCTCGTCCAACCTCGCCACCTTCTGGATGGCGCTGCGCGCCGCCGGCGTCGACCAGCGCCCGAAAGGGTACGGGCGCCTGCTAGAGCAGCACTAGCGCCAGTCGCGGATGTCGACGAAGTGGCCGGCGATGGCGGCGGCCGCGGCCATGGCCGGACTCACGAGATGCGTGCGGCCGCCCTCGCCCTGGCGGCCCTCGAAGTTGCGGTTCGAGGTCGACGCGCAGCGCTCGCCCGGATCGAGCCGGTCCGGGTTCATCGCCACGCACATCGAGCAGCCCGGCTCGCGCCACTGGAATCCCGCTTCGCGGAAGATGCGGTCGAGCCCTTCCTTTTCCGCCTGCCGCTTCACGCTCCCGGAGCCCGGCACCACCATGGCGAGGCGGATGTTCGACGCCACGCGCCGGCCCTTCACCACCGCCGCCGCGGCGCGCAGGTCCTCGATGCGGGAGTTGGTGCACGAGCCGATGAACACCTTGTCGAGCAGGATGTCCGTCGGGCGCGTGCGCGGCTCGAGGTTCATGTAGCGCAACGCGCGCTCGAAGCCGTCGCGGCGCAGCGGATCCTTCTCCTTCTCCGGATCGGGCACCGCCTCGTCGATGGCAATCACCATCTCGGGCGACGTGCCCCAGGTCACGTGCGGCTTGATGTCATTCGCCTGCAGGGTGACCTCGCGATCGAAGCGCGCATCCGCATCGCTTTTCAGCGTGCGCCAGTACGCCACCGCGAGATCCCATTCTCGGCCCTGCGGCGCGAACGCGCGGCCCTTCAGGTATTCGAGGGTGGTGTCGTCAACGGCGACCATGCCGGCGCGCGCGCCGGCCTCGATCGCCATGTTGCACACCGTCATGCGGCCTTCCATCGACATCGAGCGGATGGTGCTGCCGGCGAACTCGATCGCGCAGCCCGTGCCGCCGGCGGTGCCGATGCGGCCGATGATGGCGAGGATCACGTCCTTCGCCGTCACGCCGGGTGCCAGAGCGCCTTCGACGCTGACGCGCATGTTCTTCATCTTTTTCGTCACCAGGCACTGCGTGGCGAGCACGTGTTCGACCTCGGACGTGCCGATGCCCTGCGCCAGGCAGCCGAGCGCGCCGTGCGTGCTGGTGTGCGAGTCGCCGCACACCACCGTCATGCCGGGCAGCGTCGTGCCCTGCTCCGGCCCGATGACATGGACGATCCCTTGCCGCTGGTCGAGGAACGGGAAATAGACCTTGGCGCCGGACTGCCGGACGTTGGCATCGAAGGTCTCGATCTGGAGGCGCGCCGCCTTGTCGCGCACGCCGGCCAGGCCTTCGTCCCAATGGTCGGTCGGCGTGCTGTGGTCGGAGGTGGCGACGATGGAGTCGGTCCGCCAGACGCGGCGCCCGGTCTCCCGCAGGCCTTCGAAGGCCTGCGGGCTACTCACCTCGTGGATGAAATGGCGGTCGATGTACAGCAGCGTCGTGCCGTCGTCCTCGACGTGCACCACGTGGCTTTCCCAGAGCTTGTCGTAAAGAGTCTGTGGCATGTGCTTGGCGGAAGGGGAGGGATTCGAACCCCCGGAGCCTTTCGGCTCACCTGATTTCAAGTCAGGCGCATTAGACCGCTCTGCCACCCTTCCCGGGCTTGAAAAAGTGCTTTTGCGTCCGCATTTTAGCGTCATGCACGGGAAGTATCGCGAAGCGTGATCGAACGCTTCGCGGGTTTGGTAGTCTACGCACCATAACTATCACCACGGAGGAAGGCTCCCAATGGAACTGAAACCGATACGCACGGACGGCCAGCCGGTCAGCCCGGGCTACAACTACGAGACGGCGCAGGACGCCGTTTCCCGCGAGCAGGGCCAGAAAGTCCTGCGCAACACCTATCTGCTCCTCGCCGCCACCATGGTGCCGACCATCATCGGCGCTTTCATCGGCATGGCGACGGCCGGCGTCATCATCGCGAGCCCGATGATCAGCACCATCGTGATGCTGGTCGCGGTGGTGGGCCTGCAGTACGCCATCATGGCCAACCGCAACAGCGGCCTCGGCGTCGCGCTGCTGCTCCTCATGACGGGGCTGCTCGGCTGGTGGCTCGGGCCGATCCTCAACTTCGTGCTTGCCATGAAGAACGGCATGGCGCTCGTCGGCTACGCCGCCGCGGGCACCGGCCTCATCTTCCTGGTGATGGGCGGCATCGCCACCACGACAAAGCGCGACTTCAGCTTCATGGGCAAGTTCCTGTTCGTCGGCATGATCGCGCTGCTGATCGCCATGATCGCCAACATGTTCCTGCAGATCCCGGCGCTGGCGCTGACGATCTCTACGCTGGTCATCGTGGTGTTCTCGCTCTTCCTGCTGCACGACCTGAACCGCGTCGTGCGCGGCGGCGAGACCAACTACATCATTGCCACGACCTCCGTGTACATGAGCCTCTTCAACATCTTCGCCAACCTGCTGAGCCTGCTCGGCATCCTCGGCGGCGAGCGCGACTGAGTAACATCGCCACAGCGAAAAGGGCGCCTCGGGCGCCCTTTTTCTTTTGATGCGCGGCGCCTGCGACTGCCACGCGCACGTCTGCGGCCCGCAGAGCCGCTACCCGTACGCGCCCAACCGCCTCTACACGCCCGAGGACGCCAGCCCGGCGGACTACCGCCGCATGCTGGACTCGCTCGGCCTGGAGCGCGGCGTGCTGGTGCAGCCCTCGATCTACGGCTCGGACAACCGCGCCCTCCTCGATGCGCTCGCCACGGACCGCGAGCGGCTGCGCGGCGTCGCCGTCGTGCCCTACGACATCCACGCGCGCGAGCTCGAGGCGTTGCACCAGGCCGGCGTGCGCGGCGTGCGGCAGAACATCGTCGATCTCAAGGAGGGCAAGGGCGTCCTGCCGCTCGACGACCTGCGCCGGCTCGCCGTGAAGGTGAAGCCGTTCGGCTGGCACGTCGAGTTCCTGATGCACGTCGATGAATTTCCCGACCTCGACCGCCAGCTCGCCGATTTTCCGGTGGACGTGGTGTTCGGGCACCTGGGCTATGTTCCCGCCGCTAAAAAGACCGCTGAGCCGGGGTTCCAGGCGCTGCTTCGGCTGATGAAGGACGGCAAGGCCTGGGTAAAGCTCACCGCGCCGTATCGCCTGACGATGAGCGCGATGCCCTACGCCGATACCGACGTCTTCGCGCGGGCGCTGGTCGATGCCGCGCCGGAGCGCCTGCTGTGGGGCACCGATTGGCCGCACGTCTTCATCAAGACGGCGATGCCGGAGGACAGGAAGCTGGTCGGTCTCTTCGAGCACTGGGTGCCGGACAAGGCGATGCGCAAGCGCATCCTCGTCGACCACCCCGCCAAGCTCTACGACTTCACTGCACCGTGATGTTGGCGGCCTTGATCACCTTCGCCCAGCGCGCCATGTCGGTGCGGATCTCCGCGCCCCACTGCTCGGGCGTGTTGCCGACCGGCTGAACGCCGAGCGAGGCGAAGCGCTCCTTCACCACCGGCGTCGCCAGCGCCTTCACCGCGGCGTCGTGCACCTTCGCCACCGCGTCCGCCGGCATGCCGGCCGGGCCGACGAGGCCGGTGAAGTTCTCGATCTCGAAATCCTTCACGCCCGCCTCGGCGAAGGTCGGCGTATCCGGCAGCGCCGCCTGGCGCGCGCGTGAGGCGACGGCAATCGCGCGGATCTTGCCGCCGCGCACGTTCGGCACCGTCGAGCTCGCCTGGTCGAAGAGCAGATCCACCTGCCCGCCCGCGAGATCGACGAGCGCCGCGCCCGTGCCCTTGTAAGGCACGTGGCTGAACTTGGCGCCCGTCATCATCTGGAAGAGCTCGCCGACGAGATGGTTCGAGGAGCCGTTGCCGCCCGAAGCCATGGCCAGCCGGCCCGGGTTCTCTCGCGCCACTTTCAGAAACTCCTCGAGCGTCTTCGCCGGCAGCGCCGGCTTCACCACCAGCACGAACGGCGTCACGGCGAGGTTGGAGATCGGCGCGATGCCTTTCACCGGGTCGTACGGCCAGTTGGCATAGAGGTTCGGCGCCACGGCAAGCGAGCTGTTGGAGCCCATCATCAAGGTGTAGCCGTCCGCGCCGCCCGCCATCAGCGCCTGCGCGCCCACCATCCCGGCCGCGCCGGGACGGTTCTCGACCACGATCGGCTGGCCGAGCGCCTCGCCGAGCGCCGGCGCGACGGTGCGCGCGGTGATGTCGACGTTGCCGCCGGGCACGAACGGCACGATCAGGCGGATCGGCTTGCTGGGATACGGCTGGCTCCATGCGGCGCCAGCGAACAGGCACAGGAGCAGCGATGCAGCGACTCGGATCATGGCGTCTTTTCCTCCCCCTTTTCGAACAGTGTAATGCTCTCGACGTGAGCGGTGTGGGGGAACATGTTCACGATTCCGGCCGCCAGCAGGCGGTAGCCCTTCGTGTGCACGAGGACGCCCGCATCGCGCGCGAGCGTCGCCGGATCGCACGAGACGTAGACGATGCGCCGGGCGTCGAGCGTTTTGGCGATCTCGACCGCACCCTGGCGCGGCGGATCGATCAGCACCTTGTCGAAGCGTCCATAAGGCGCGAGGTTCGGCGTGAATAGATCCATCACCTCGAACTGCGCGACCAGGCCGTTGGCGGCAGCGTTCTGGCGCGCTCGCTCGACGAGCTCGCGGCTGCCTTCGAAGCCGATCACCTGCGCGCCGCGCCGCGCGATCGGCAGCGAGAAGTTGCCGAGCCCGCAGAAGAGGTCGGCGATGCGCTCGCCGGGCTGCGGATCGAGGAGCTCGAGCGCCCGCGCGACCAGCTCGCGGTTCGTGGCGGGGTTCACTTGCGTGAAATCGGTCGGCCGGAAATGGAGGCGTACGCCCTCCACCTCATAGTAGAGGTCGCTCTGCGCCGGATGAAATGCGCGCGCCGTTTCCGGCCCGCCGGGCTGCAGCCAGACATGCACGCCATGGCGCTCGCCGAAAGCGCGCAGATGCGCGTGATCCTGCTCCGTCAGCGGCAAAAGATGGCGGAAGACCAGCGCCGCAACGGTATCGCCGACCGCGACCTCGACCTGTGGCAGCCGCGAGCGCACGGAGAGTCGCTCGATCAGCTCGCGCAGCGGAGTGATCAATGCGGAGATGCGCGGCGGCAGCACCGGGCATTCGCGCATGTCGGCCACGTAGGTCGAGCGCCGCTCGCGGAAGCCGACCATCACGCCGCCCTTTTTCTCCACCCGCCGCACCGAAAGCCGCGCGCGGTGGCGATAACCCCATTCCTCGCCCGCCACGCCGGGCAGCACGCGCTCGGCGTGCACCTTGCCGATGCGCGCCAGGTTCTGCAGCAGCCAGTCCTCCTTCGCCGCCATCTGCGTGGCGAGGTCGGCATGCTGGGTCGCGCAGCCGCCGCAGACGCCGAAGTGCGGGCAGCGCGGCGCCCGGCGGCCGGGCGATTCCACCAGCAGTCGCGTGGCACGGGCGAGGTCGAACCGGCGCCCGCCGGTCGTGATCCTGACCTCGGCGCGTTCGCCGGGCAGCGCGCCCTCGACGAACACCACCTTGCCGTCGGGCTCGCGCGCGACGCCGCGCCCCTCCGCATCTAGGGACTCAATGCTTAAAGTCAGCGACTCGTTGTCGACCGTCAGGTCTTCCAGAGCGAGAGGAACTCTCCCCAGTGGGGGAGATTCTGCTTTTCGATGAACGCGCGCAGCAGCGCGAGCTCGGCGTCGTACTGCTCGCGGCTCAGCGCGCAGCGCATCATCTGGAAGCGCAGGAAGAGGAGATAGGTGTTGGCGCAGTCGGTCTCGCAGTAGTCGCGGATCGCCGCGATCCTGCCGCCGCGGTACGCCTCCCAGACCGCGCCGCCGCCAACGCCGAGCTTGCCGGGGAAGCCGGCCAGCTTCGAGAGCTCGTCGAGCGGCAGGCCGCGGCCGCCGTACATCGCCAGCACGTCCATGAGGTCGGTATGGCGGTCATGGAAGCGGTTGATGTAGTTCGCGTACTTGAAGTCCTTGTTGTCCTGGCCGGTGTCCCAGAAGCACGCCGCGGCCACGCCATGGATCAGGCCGCGCGCGACGAGCACCGGCAGGTCGAAGTTGCGCCCGTTCCACGACACGATCTGCGGCACGTACTTGTTGATGCCCTCGAAGAAGCGCTGGATCGCGACCTCCTCGCTCGCCTCCGGCTCGCCGATCGAGAAGATGCGCACCCCTTCGTCGGTGCGCAGCACGCACGAGATCACGATCACGCGCTGGAGGTGCGGCGGCAGGAAGTCGTTGTTCGTGACGACGCGGCGCTTCTGGGATGCGACTTCGGCCACCTCGACGTCCGGCAGATCGGACGGCAGATCGTAGAGCTTGCGGATGCCGTCGCAGTCCGGGATGGTCTCGATGTCGAACGTCAAAACCGGCGTCAAAACCAACCCCCCGCTCGCAAGCTCGCTTCCCCCCTTGACAGGGGGGCGGCCAGGGCGCGAGCGTTAGTCAGGGAAAACTCCGGTCGTGAGGTAACGGTCACCGCGGTCGCACACGATGGTGACGACCACTGCATTCTTCAATTCCTTGGCAACCCGCAGCGCCACGTGCATCGCGCCGCCGGAGGAGATGCCGGCGAAGATGCCTTCCTCGCGCGCCATGCGGCGCGTCATGTCCTCGGCTTGCGCCTGGCTCACGGGCTCCAGACGGTCGACGCGCGCCTTGTCGTAGATCTTCGGCAGGTAGGCCTGCGGCCATTTGCGGATGCCCGGAATCTGCGAGCCTTCCTGCGGCTCGCAGCCGATGATCTGGATCTTCGGGTTCTTCTCCTTGAAGAAGCGCGAGCATCCCATGATGGTGCCGGTGGTGCCCATGCTCGAGACGAAGTGCGTGATGCGGCCATCGGTGTCGCGCCAGATTTCCGGCCCGGTGGTCTCGTAGTGCGCGAGCGGGTTGTCCGGGTTGGCGAACTGGTCGAGCATCGTGCCCTTGCCTTCGCGCACCATCTTCTCGGCGAGGTCGCGCGCGGCCTCCATGCCGCCTTTTTGCGGCGTGAGGATGATCTCGGCGCCGAAGGCCCGCATCGTCTGCCGGCGCTCCGCCGACAGGTGCTCCGGCATGATGAGGATCATGCGGTAGCCGCGCGTGGCGGCCGCCATGGCGAGCGCGATGCCGGTGTTGCCGGAAGTCGGCTCGATCAGCGTGTCGCCGGGCTTGATGGTGCCGCGCTCCTCGGCGCGGCGCACCATCGAGATCGCCGGCCGGTCCTTGACCGAACCGGCGGGGTTATTGCCCTCGAGCTTGGCGAGGATGACGGTCTTGTTCTTGGCGATCTCCGCGCCCGGCAGCCTTTGCAGGCGCACGAGCGGCGTCGCGCCGATGAAATCTTCCAGCGTTTTCTTCACTTGCCTTGCAGCTCCTGCATGTAAGCGGCGACGCCCTGCTCCACGGTCATGAACTCGCCCGGGTAGCCGGCGGCGCGCAGCTGCGCGAGATCGGCCTCGGTGAAGCTCTGGTACTTGCCGACCAGCTTTTCCGGGAACGGCACGTACTGGATCAGTCCCTTCGCCACCACGTCGTGCAGCGTGTCCTGCGTGCCGTTCACCGCGTTGATCACGGCCACCGCCAGGCGATTGAAAGTCTGCGCGCGGCCGGTGCCGCAGTTGAAGATGCCGGACACGTGGCGCCGCTCGAGGAACCAGAGGTTCACCGCGACCACATCGTCGACGTAGATGAAGTCCCGGCGCTGCTCGCCGTCGCGGTAGCCGTCCGAGCCGACGAAGAGCTTCACCTTGCCTTCGCTCTTCAGCTGCTGGTACGCATGCAGCGCGACCGACGCCATGCGGCCCTTGTGCGCCTCGTTCGGCCCGTACACGTTGAAGTAGCGCAGGCCGACGATCTGGGCGCTCGCTTCCGGCAGGCGCAGGCGCACGTGCTGGTCGAACAGGAACTTCGAGTAGCCGTAGACGTTGAGCGGCCGCTCGCATTCGCGCGCTTCGCGATAGTTCGGTCCGCTGCCGTAGACGGAGGCCGACGACGCGTAGAGAAGCGGGATTTCCTCGTCCTGGCACCAGTCGAGGAGGTGCCGGGAGTAGGAGTAGTTGTTCTCCATCATGTAGCGCCCGTCCGACTCCATCGTGTCGGAGCACGCACCCTGATGGAGGATCGCCTCCACCGAGCCTTCGAGCGATTCCAGGCGAGCGAAGAGCTGCGCCTGGTCCATGTAGTCGGCGATCTCGCAGCCGGCGAGGTTCTTGAACTTGTCGGCCTGCGCGAGGTTGTCGACCGC
>DATMIG010000132.1:0-5186 GCA_035554335.1 Burkholderiales bacterium | reverse complement strand
AGATCTCGGTGGTCGAGAAGCGCCTGGTCGACGAGTACGGCTACGACCCGCATAGCGCGCGCGAATCGCTCAACTACGTCACGACGCTGCTAGCGCAGGAGTGAACGTGATGCCCACTCGCGGTTTTGGCCGCCCCCCCGTGAAGGGGGGAAGCGAGTGGGTTTTACGAGCCGGCCCCGTTCGCCTTCGGCTCGAGGAAACCCAACCGCTATGAGCATCCGCATCTCGGCCGAGACTCCCTGGTACGACCTCTTCTCCCGCGGCGCCCGAGACTGGCTGCGGCATAACCAGAAAGTCCGCGAAGCGGTGAAGGACACGCTGCCCGACCTTCTCGCGGGCGCGGACCTCATGACGCGGCCCAATCGCACGGTGGCGGTGCCGGTGAAGTTCCTCGAGCACTCGCGCTTCCGCCTGTCGGATGCGCAGGTGCAGCAGGGCGCCGGCCAGGGACGCGGCGAGCCCGGCGACGTCCTCCAGCCGGGGCGCGAGGAAGGCCAGCAGCAGGGCCAGGCCGGCGGTACCGGCGAGGGCGAGATCCGCTTCGTGGTGGAGCTCAAGATCGAGGAAATCGTCGACTGGCTGTGGGAGGAGCTGAAGCTCCCGGAGCTCAAGCCCAAGCGCATCAACACCATGGACCAGCCCGAGTACATCCGCGAGGGCTGGGACAAGCGCGGCGCGCGCTCGCGCCTCGACCGGCGCCGCACCATGAAGGAAGCGGTGAAGCGGCATGCCATCCAGGGCAACGCCGCGGGCAATACCGCCGTGCTCGACGACGAGCCGCTCAGCCTCATCAACGACGACCTGCGCTTCCGCCAGCTCGTGAAGCGGCCGGCACCGGCGACGAGCGCCGCGGTGATCTTCGCGCTCGACGTCTCGGGCTCGATGGACGAGGCGCAGCGCCGCCTCGCCAAGCAGTTTTTCTTCTTCGCGCTGCAGGGCATCCGCCGGCAGTACGCCAAGGTGGAAACGGTATTCCTGGCGCACGCCGCGCAAGCCTGGGAATTCGACGAGAGCCAGTTCTTCCAGGCCTCGTCCTCCGGCGGCACGGTCACCTCGAGCGTCGCACGCCTCGCGCTCGACGTCATGGGCGCGCGCTACGACCCGGGTCGCTACAACGTCTACTTCTTCTACGCCTCGGATGGCGAGAACGCCGCCGAGGACCGCGACGAGGCGCGCAGCACGCTGGTCGACATCGCGAGGCAGGTGAACTACGCCGGCTACATCGAGACCGGCGGCGTGGCGAGCTTCCGGCCGCGCGACACGCAGCTCGCCGAGATATTCACCGAGATCAAGGGCACCGGGCTGCCGGTCGGCACCAGCCACCTCGCGTCGCAGGAAGACGTCTGGAACGCGATCCGCCAGTTCTTTACCGAGCAGGCCGGTGACTGAGCTAGAGGAATACGCCCAGCAGATCGAGGGGCTGGCCCGCCGCCTCGGCATGGATTACTACCCGGTCGATTTCGAGATCGCGCCGGCGAGCCTGATGACCGAGATCGCGGTGTACGGCCTGCCGGTGCGCATGCCGCACTGGTCGTTCGGCGTGCGCTACATCCACCAGCTCGTGCGCCAGAGCATGGGGCACTCGAAGATCTTCGAGGTGATGTTCCCCGGCGATCCGTGCCGCGCGTTCCTGATGGACACCAACTCCACCGCCGAGAACGCGCTCGTCACCGCGCACGTGCTCGGTCACGCCGACTTCAGCAAGAACAACCAGCTCTTCGCGCGCTTCCATTCCATGGCGGGCAGCAACATCGTCGAGACCGCCGCCGCGCACGCGCACCGCATCCAGCTCGCCATCGAGGCGCACGGCGTGGAGAAGGTCGAGCAGGTGCTGGACGCCGCCCTCGCCCTCGAGTCGCACATCGCCATCGACGGCGAGCTGCATCGCAGCCGCTACCCGGAGTTCGTCGAGCAGAAAGCCGCGCCGGCGCAGAGCCAGTTCCAGCAGCGCTTCAGCCAGCTGCCCGGCATCGAGGCTCCCGTCAAGCAGAAAACCGGACAGCAGCGCGCCCCGGTCCCGCCGCACTCGGAGTACGACCTCCTCTGGTTCATCGCCAACTACGCGCCCGACCTCGAGCAGTGGGAGCGCGACATCTTCCTGATGGTGCGCTGCGAGTCGTTCTACTTCTATCCGGTGTTCGCCTGCCAGATCATGAACGAGGGCTGGGCCTCGTACTGGCACGCGCGCCTGCTGCGCGAGGCGGAGTTCCTGCCGCAGCCGCTGTATCTCTCGGCGATCAAGGCGCACTCCGACGTGGTGCGCCCGTTCGCGAGCGGGCAGGAGACGGCGCTCGCCATCAATCCCTACTACCTCGGCTTCAGCATCTGGGAGCGCATCGTCGAGAAGCACGGCATCGAGCGCGCGCGCCAGGTGCGCACCGAGGAGGACGACTTCGGCTTCATCCGCAACTGGCTGGACGAGGAGCTCGCCGAGCAGTCCGGACTCTTCGTCTACGAGGCGCGGCCGGGCGACGAGATCCGCGTCGCGACGAAGGACATCGCCGCGATCCGCGAGGCGATCCTCGCGCCCAAGTTCAACTTCGGCGCGCCGCGCGTCGCCGCCGTCGAGCTGAAGCACGACGGCAGCCTGACGCTACGGCACGATCACGGCAGCGACGGCCGCGGCCTGGACGTCAACCGCGCGAAGCGGGTGCTCGAGTACGTGAACCGCGTCTGGCGGCGCCCGGTGAAGCTCGTCACGGTGAACGAGCGCGCCGAGAACCTCGAAATCGCGGCTTAGAGCACCAGCACCAGAACAATCACCAGCAGCAGGATCACGATCAGCTGGTCGTTGGTCAGCGCGCCGGCCGCCACCAGCTGGTCGATCTTCCCCGCGAGCTGAAGCACTTCCTGGTCGGTCATCGCGTCGACGCGCTTGGCCGCGTCGGCCGAGACGACGCCCAGATCGGTGAGCTGCTTCACCACCTCGGGCCGCGCGAGGAACGCCTTCACCCGCTCGCGTTCCTGCTGCACGGTCGGCTTCTGGGCCTCGTCGGTGGCGATCATGCCGGCGTGGGCGCGCGGCATCACGGCAGCGCCGGCGGCGGCCAGCGCGAAGAACATGAAGATCTCGATCAGGCGGATGCGCAGGTGGCGGGACATGGCGGTCTCCGGGTTGTTCTATTGGAAACGCCACCATAGCCAAGCCGCTTGGCTTTGTATGCCGCGCGGCGGCGACGGAAGTAGCGGGGTTGCTACACTTCGGCCCCTATGAAAGCCTACGTCCTCCGCACGGAAGCGAACCGCACGACCCTGGAGCTGCGCGAGAAGCCGACGCCGCAGCCTTCGCCCACCCAGCTCCTCGTCAGGATCCGCGCCGCCAGCATGAACCGCGGCGAGCTGATCCGCGGCGGGGCGATGTCCAAGCCCGGCGAGAAGCCCGCCGGCATGGACTGCGCCGGCGAGGTCGTCGGCACGGGCGAAAAAGTGATCGGCCGCTTGCCCGGCGCCTTCGCCGAGTTCGGCGTGATGGACAAGCAGGACGCGATTCCCATGCCGGCCAACCTCTCCTGGGAGGAAGCGGCGGCGATCCCGATCACCTTCAACGTCGTCTACGACATGCTCGTGCAGCAGGGCAACCTGAAGAGCGGTGAGTGGTTACTTGTCACCGGCGTGACGGCAGGGGTCGGCGTTGCGGCCCTGCAGGCGGGCAAGGCGCTCGGCGCCAAAGTCATCGGCACTTCCGGCTCGCCGGCGAAGCTCGAGGAGCTGAAGAAGCTCGGCCTCGACGTCGCGCTGCCAACGCGCAAGCCCGACTTCGCCGACGCGGTGATGAAGGCGACCGACGGCAAGGGCGTGAATCTGGTGGTCAACAACGTCGGCGGCACGGTGTTCGCCGAGTGCATCAAGTGCATGGCCTATGAAGGCCGCCTCGCCACCGTCGGCTACCTGGACCACACCATGAAGGCGGAGATTGACCTCGCCGCGCTGCACGAGAAGCGCCTCAAGCTCTACGGCGTATCCAACAAGCTGCGCACCGCCGAGCAGCGCAAGGCCACCGTCGACGGCATGAAGCGCGACTTCATGCCGTTCTTCGCCAGCGGGAAGCTCAAGCCGCTCATCCACAAGGTGTTCGACTTCAAGGACCTGCCGGCGGCGAAGGACTACATGGAGTCCGACGCCGCAGTCGGCAAGATCGTGATCCGCATGCCGGCCTGAGTTACTGGGCCTTGATGTTGGCCTGCTTCACCACCTTGCCCCAGGTGTCGTACTCGCGCGCTATGTACTTGGCGAGCTCCTCCGGCGTGCCGGGCTGCGACTCGAGCCCCTGCTTGTCGAACGCCGCCAGCACTTCGGGGGTCTTCAGCGCCTTGACGAGCGCCTGGTTCAGCTTCTGCAGGATCTCCTTCGGCAGGTTGGCCGGGCCGAGGTAGGCGTACCAGTTCAGCGCCTCGTAGCCGGGGTAGCCGGACTCCGCGACCGTCGGCACGTCGGGCATCAGCTTCGCGCGCTTGGTTCCCGTCGTGGCAAGCGCGCGCGCGCGGCCGGCGGTGATCTGCTTGATCGAGGAAACGGGCGTGGCGAAGAAGGAGTCGACCTGCTTGCCGAGGAAGCCCTGCATCGCCGGGCCGCCGCCCTTGTACGGCACGTGCACGATGTCGACGTGCGCCATCACCTTGAGGAGCTCGCCGGCGAGGTGGCCGGCGCCGCCGATGCCCGATGAAGCATAGGTGATGCTGCCGGGCTTTTCCCGGGCGAGCTTGACGTAGTCGGCGAGCGTCTTCGCCTTCATGTCGGGCTGCACCACGAGCACGTTGGCGAACACCACGCCCATCGTGATCGGCGTCAGGTCCTTCAGCGGATCGTAGGGCGTCTTCAGGATGTGGGGGTTCACCGCCAGCGCGCCGACGTTGGCGAGCACCAGCGTGTAGCCGTCAGGACCCGATTTCGCGACGTAGTCGACGGCGATGTCGCCGCCGGCGCCGGAGCGGTTCTCGACCACCACCTGCTGGCCGATCTGCTCGGACAGCGTCTTCGCGACGATGCGCGCGGTGGTATCAGTGCCGCCACCCGGCTCGAAGCCGACGACGGTGGTGATCGGCTTCGACGGGAACGTCTGGGCCTGGGCGCCGGCGGCAAGGCCGAGCGCCAGTACTGCGACAACTGCTCTCATTTGCATCCTCCTAGTCGGGGACCACGCCGGCGCGCTTCACGACCGGCTCCCATTTCGTGACTTCGTTTTTGAC
>DATMIG010000131.1:0-6782 GCA_035554335.1 Burkholderiales bacterium | reverse complement strand
CCTCCTCTTCGTCGGCTTCGCGCTGGTCGAGCAGCGGCTCGGTTTCGCGCGCATAGATGACGTTGGATTCGGGATCGCCGGTTCGCCTGCGCAGCGTTACCGTCTTGCCGGGCTGAAACGGAATCAGCTTGGCGATGCCGTCGACGAACGAGTAGGGCAGGTCGAGCACGCGGCCGACGTCGCGGACGGCGGCCTTCGCGGCGAGCGTGCCGAACGTCGCGATCTGCGAAACGGATTCGACGCCGTATTTCTGCTTTACGTAGTCGATCACGCGATCGCGGCCGTCCTGGCAGAAGTCGATGTCGAAGTCGGGCATCGACACGCGCTCCGGATTGAGGAAGCGCTCGAAGAGCAGGTCGTAGCGCAGCGGATCGAGGTCGGTGATGCCGAGCGAATAAGCGACCAGCGATCCGGCGCCCGAGCCGCGTCCCGGACCGACCGGGACGCCGTTGTTCTTCGCCCAGTTGATGAAGTCCGCGACGATGAGGAAGTAGCCGGCGAAGCCCATCTGCACGATGGTCTTGATCTCGAACTCAAGCCGCGTCTGGTAGCGGCCGAGCGCTTGGGCATCGAGGCCCAGCTCGTGCGCGCGCCGCGCGAGCCCGCTCTCGGCCTCGTCCTTGAGGTGCTGGTCGAGGGTCACGCCGGGCGGCGTCGGAAAAGCCGGCAGCTTGGTCTTGCCGAGCGTGATCTGCAGATTGCAGCGCCGCGCGATCTCGACCGAGTTCTCGAGCAGCTGCGGCAGGTCGGCGAAGAGGCGCGCCATCTCTTCCTGCGTCTTGAAATACTGCTCAGCGGTGAAGAATCGCGGCCGGCGCTGATCGCCGAGCAGATGGCCCTGCGAGATGCAGACGCGCGCCTCGTGCGCCTTGAAGTCATCCGGCCCGAGAAACTGCACCGGATGGGTAGCGACCGCCGGAAGGTGCAGCCGTCCGGCCAGCGCGAGCGAGCGTGAAAGCAGCGCCTCGCCGTTCGCCTGCCCGGCACGCTGCACTTCGATGTAATAGCGCCCGGGGAAGAGCGCGCTCCAGCCGCGCGCGATCCGTTCGGCATTCTCGGCCTGGTCCGAAAGGAGGGGCGCGGCCAGCTCGCCCGAGAGGAATCCCGAAAGCGCGATCAAGCCGTCGGTGCCTTCCTCCAGCCATTGCCGCGGTATCAGGGCGCGGCCCCGGTGCTGGTTCGAAAGCCAGGCGCGGGAAATCAGCTGGCAAAGGCGCAGATACCCGGCGCGCGAGGCGCACAGCAACAGCACACGCGCGGATTTTTCGCGGTCGGCGGCGTTCTCGATCCAGCAATCCGCGCCGATGATGGGCTTCACGCCCGCGGCTCGGGCGGCGCCGTAGAACTTCACCATCCCGAACAGGTTCGCCGAGTCGGTGAGCGCGAGCGCCGGCATGTGGTCCTGCGCGGCGTGCTGCACGGCGTCGTCGATTCGGACTATGCCGTCGTTCACCGAGTATTCGCTATGCATCCTCAGGTGAACGAAGAGCGGCCGTCCCATGTCAAAAAATTCTACCGGAAAGGGTAGGCATGAAACGCTTCGTCCTGTTGGGTCTCTTCGCTCTCGCCACGCCGCTCGCCGCGCAGAACCGCTCGGCCGATCTCGACAAGGCTTACGAGGAGGCGCGCAGCGCCTACAACGATCTGCAGCGCGCCGTCGCGCGCCGCGACCAGGGCGTGGAATCGCAGGCGGGCGAGCGCATCGGCAGCGCCGCCGGCGGCAGCCGTCCGAACGAGAACTACTTCGCCCGCCAGGCGATCCTCGAGCAGCAGGTGGAGGTCGCGCGCCAGCGCTACGAGGCGGCCATGAAACGCTGGAACGACCTTAAGTAAGTAATATCGGCCGCGCATGCGGCCGGCCGTTCCCGCGCTTTTCCTCGGCGCGACCTTCATCGCGCTTTCGCCGATCTTCGTGCGCCTGAGCGACGTCAACCCGACGGCGAGCGCTTTCTGGCGCGTGGCGCTCGCTGCGCCCGTGCTATGGCCGCTCCTGCTCGTCTTCCGCCAACCGTTCAAGGCAGCCGTGCAATGGAAGTGGTTACTCGTGGCGGGCGCCGCATTTGCGGGTGATCTTGCGTTCTGGCACTGGTCCATCCGCTTTACATCGGTGGCGAACGCAACGCTGCTGGCCAACCTGGCGGCACCGTTCGTGACGGCGGCGGTGTGGATCTTCTGGCACGAACGCCCGAGCGCCACGTTCGCCGTCGGCCTGGGCGCCGCGCTCGTCGGCGTGGTAATGCTCGTCTATACCAGCCTGGCCTTCTCGCCCACGGCGCTGGTGGGCGACGCGTTCGGCGTGATCACCGCGCTGTTCTACGCCGCCTACATCCTGTCGGTGAAGGAAGTGCGCGATCGCGGCGCGGCCACGCTCTACGTCATGGCCATGACGTCGACGCTCACGGCAATCGGGCTATTGCCGCTAACGCTGATGTCGGGCGAAACGCTGCTGCCGGCAGACGCGAGAGGCTGGCTGGTGCTGGTCGGCCTCGCCTGGATCTCGCATTGCGCGGGACAGGGACTCATCGCCTACTCGCTCGCGCACCTGCCGGCCGCGTTCTCGTCGGTGAGCCTGCTCTTCCAACCGGTGATGGCGGCGATCTTCGCCTGGCTGCTGCTCTCGGAGCCGCTCGTGCCCTTGCAGGTGGCGGGGGGCCTGGTGGTGCTTGCCGGGATCTACCTCGCTCGCCGCGGGAGCGCCTAGACGACGATGCAGTCCGGCTCGGCCGCCGCGGATTTCTCGATCGAGCCGATCTCGTAGACCGTTTCGCCGGCGGCGCTCAGCGCCGCCATGGCGCGCTTCGCCGTCGCGGCGGCGACGACCACCACCATGCCGATGCCGCAGTTGAAGACGCGATGCATTTCGCCGTCAGCGACGTTGCCCGCGCGTTGCAGCCACTGGAAGACCCCGGGCCGGGGCCAGGAGGCTTGCTTCAGGACCGCCCGGGTCTTCTTCGGCAGGATGCGCGGCACGTTGCCGACGAGCCCGCCGCCCGTTATGTGCGCCAGGCCTTTAACCGGCACTTTCTTCAAGAGTTTCAGGACCGGCTTCACGTAGATCCGCGTCGGCTCGAGCAGCTTGGCCGGGTCGGCGGGACGCTCGCGCTCGAGGATCTTGCGAATGAGCGAGTAGCCGTTCGAGTGTGGACCGCTCGAGGCGAGGCCGAGGATAACGTCGCCCGCGCGTATCGATTTTCCGTCGAGAATCCGGTCCCGCTCGACGACACCGACGCAGAAGCCGGCGAGATCGTATTCGCCCGGCGGGTACATGCCCGGCATCTCCGCGGTTTCGCCGCCGATCAGCGCGCAGCCGGCGAGCTCGCAGCCGCGCGCGATGCCCTTGATCACCTGCGCCGCGACGCCGCGCTCGAGCTTGCCGCACGCGAAGTAATCGAGGAAGAAGAGCGGCTCCGCGCCCTGCACCAGCACGTCGTTCACGCTCATCGCCACGAGGTCGATGCCGACGGTGTCATGGCGGTCGAGCTCGAACGCGAGCTTCAGCTTGGTACCGACGCCGTCGGTGCCCGAGACCAGCACCGGCCGCTTGAACTTGCGCGGGATGGCGCACAGGGCGCCGAAGCCGCCAATGCCGGCCAGCACTTCGGGCCGCATCGTGCGGCGGGCGAACGGGCGGATTTGCTCGACCAGCGCGTCGCCTTCGTCGATGTCGACGCCCGCGTCGCGATAGGTGAGCCCGTTCGACATGAGAAAATTCTACTCGACGCCATGCAGCAGCTTCCGCTCGCGATCTCGCCGCCGATCGAGGCGCAGTTCGCCAATTTCATCGCCGGGCCGAATGCCGAAGCGCTGGTGCGCGTGCGCGAGCTCGCCGCGGGCGCGACGCGCGAGCGCATCGTCTATCTGTGGGGCGCGCCGGGCTGCGGGCGCACGCATCTTCTGCTCGCCGCAGCGCGCGCCAACCCGTCGCTCGTCGTCGCCGACGACGTCGAGACGCTCGACGCTTCGCGCCAGCAGGCACTGTTCGTCGCCATCAACGAAGCGCGCGAAGGCGGACCGGGCGTGCTCGCGGCAGGCGCGAAACCGCCGGCGCAGCTCGAGCTTCGCGACGACCTTCGTACCCGCCTCGCGTGGGGCCTCGTGTACGAGCTTTTGCCGGTGGGAGACGAGGACAAGGCGCGGCACCTGAAATCGCTCGCCGAAGCCCGCGGACTGCGGCTTTCTGACGACATCGCGCGCTACCTGCTGACCCGCCTGCCGCGCGACCTGGCGAGCCTACAATCCGTTCTGGAAACCCTTGATCGGCACGCCCTTATCCGTCAGCGGGCGCTCACCCTGCCCCTTGTCAAAGAGGCTCTCGCCGATCTTTTTCCGGGTGGACAGCGACCACCTCGCTGAGTAGATTCAATTGCATGTCCCAGCTGCGTCGAACCGCCCTTTCCGGCCTGGTTTTCCTGGCGCTATCCGGCGCGGCACCGGCGTTCGCCCAGTCGGGGCTTCGGATGCCCGAGCGCCCCGAGCCGGGCCTCGACCCGAACTTCGCCAAGGGCTGGCTCGCGCCGGAATACGACCACTTCGGCTTCGCCTATCCCCTGCGCGACAGCTATGCGTTCGCGTCCAGCCCGCGCATGCAGTGGTCGTACGCGCTCGGCCAGCGCGGCAACGTCAGCATGTCGCTCGCCAACAATGGGCGCGAATCCGACCTAGAACACCGGCCGCTCTCCGTCTTCGGCCGCTACTGGTTCGCGCAGGACTGGGCAGTCAGCGCGGAGTCCATGTCACGCGACGCCACCGGACTTTTCCGCCTGCAGGACTTCCGCATCGGCGTGCAGCGCCGTTTCTAGCGCTCGACTTCGCTACACTCCGGGCGCTCATGCGCCTGGCGCTTTTCGACCTCGACAACACGCTGCTCACCGGCGACAGCGACTATGAGTGGGGCCAGTTCCTGGTCGACCGCGGCGTGCTCGACCGCGACACCTACGAGGCGCAGAACCGGGCGTACTACGAGCAGTACGTGGCCGGCACGCTCGACATCCATGAGTACCTCGGCTTCGCGCTGCGGCCGCTCGCCGCGCATACCCCGGCCGAGCTGGAAAAATGGCATGCGGAGTTCATGCGCCTGCGCATCCTGCCGATGATCACCCCGGCCGCGCGGGCGCTGGTGAAGCGGCACGCAGCGGAGCTCTGCGCCATCGTCACCGCCACGAACAGCTTCATCACCGCGCCTATCGCGCGCGAGTTCGGCGTGCCGCACCTGATCGCCACCGAGCCGGAGAAGCGCGATGGCCGCTTCACCGGACGCGTGAGCGGCGCGCCGTGCTTCCGCGAAGGCAAGATCGAGCGCCTGCATGACTGGCTCTCCTCGCTCGGCCACCGCCTCGCGGAATTCGAGCAAAGCACCTTCTACAGCGATTCGCACAACGACCTGCCGCTCCTCGAGCGCGTTTCGCGGCCGGTGGCGGTCGACCCCGACGAGGCGCTCGCCGCCGCGGCCCGCCGGCGCGGCTGGGCGGTGATCTCGCTCCGCCGGTAGAATGGCCGCCCGCGAATGATCAAGCGGTTCATCCGGCGGGTCCTCGGGCTCTCTACCAACCACATCGATCGCGTGCCGCGCGACAAGCACGGGCTCGCGCGCGAGGCGATCAGTCCGTCCGCGGCCAAGGTATGCAGCGTGCTGCGCGAGGCCGGGTTTTCCGCCTACGTCGTCGGCGGCGCGGTACGCGACCTCCTGCTCGGCATCAAGCCCAAGGATTTCGACATCGCCACCGACGCGCGCCCGGAGCAGATCAAGCCGCTCTTCCGGCGGGCGCTGATCATCGGCCGGCGCTTTCGCCTGGTGCACGTGATGATGGGCGCCGAGACGGTCGAGGTCTCGACCTTCCGCGCCGCCGATCCCGACACCGCGGAGAAGGACGAGCACGGGCGCGTACTGAGGGACAACGTGTTCGGCACGCAGGCGGAAGACGCCAGGCGGCGCGATTTCACCGTCAACGCGCTTTACTACGATCCCGCGACCGAGGAAGTGGTCGACTTCCACGGCGGCCTCGCCGACCTCAAGAAGCGCGTTCTGCGCGTGATCGGCGATCCCACCACGCGCTATCGCGAAGACCCCGTGCGCATGCTGCGCGCGGTGCGCCTCGCCGCCAAGCTTGGCCTGACTCTCGACCCGGCGACGCGGGCGCCGATACGCGAGCTCGCTCCCCTCATGGAGCGCGTGCCGCCGGCACGATTGTTCGACGAGATGCTGAAGCTGCTGCTTTCCGGCCACGCCAGCGCGTGCCTGCGGCAGCTGCGCGACGTGGGTCTGCACGAAGGCCTGCTGCCGCTCCTCGACGTGATCCTGGAGCAGCCGCTCGGCGAGCGCTTCGTCACGCTTGCGCTCGCACAGACCGACGAGCGCGTGCTCTCCGAACGGCCGGTCTCGCCCGCCTTCCTCTTCGCCGCACTCCTCTGGCATGAGGTCCTCGCCGCCTGGAAGGGACGCGAAGGCCGCGGCGAGCGCTCGATCCCGGCGCTCGAGAACGCGATGGACGAGGTGCTCGACACGCAATGCGCCAAGCTCGCCATCACGCGCAAGCTCACTGCCACCATGCGCGAGGTGTGGAGCATGCAGCCGCGCTTCGACATGCGCTCCGGCCAGCGGCCGTACCGGCTGATCGAATCGCCGCGCTTTCGCATGGCGTACGACTTCCTCGCGCTGCGCGCGGCGAGCGGCGAGGTGCCGGCCGAGATGGAGGCCTGGTGGCGCGCCTTCAACGCCGGCGACGCCGATACGCGCAAGGCCATGCTGCTTCCCGAGACCGGCACGCGCAAGCGCCGCCGGCGGC
>DATMIG010000130.1:0-10446 GCA_035554335.1 Burkholderiales bacterium | reverse complement strand
CGTGCTCACCGGTGCGGCGAGCAGTTGGAACCTCAGCGGACCGACGCTCGTGCAGCCGAGGTTCACGCCGAGCGGTCAGAACACGGGCGCGGACGTGTTCTACAACAACGGCTGCATCAGCGGACCGGCCTGCGCCGGAGTCTTCTCGGTGACGGCGTCGATCGGCGCGTCCGTGTCGCAGATCGCCGCGCAGGCGTTGAAGGACGCGCAGTCGACCGACAGCGTGGCGAAGCAGATCGACTACGGTTTCGCCGGCGACGTCGGCACCACGCCGCCGATGGATCACCGCATCGACGAGACCGGCATTTCGACGCCGTCCTGCTTCGAGGAGAGCCGCGAAGGGACGGCCTGCAAGTAAGACAAGCGGGGATGGGGGAGGCCCGGGGCGCTGCGGCGCCCCGATTTTTTTATTGCCGGGTACAATCCGCGTCTCAACGGGGGACGAGCAGGGTCGATGGCGGAGCAACTCAGCGAGGCGGCGGTGCTGTTCGCGGACGTGAGCGGCAGCACGAAGCTGTACGAGACGGCGGGCGATGCCGTCGCGCACGCCGCTATCGAGAAGTGCGTGAACATCATGCGGGAGAAGACCGTCAACGCCAAAGGTCGCGTGATCAAGACCATCGGCGACGAGGTCATGTCCGCGTTCAAGACCGCGGACGACGCCGCCGATGCCGCGATCGAGATGCAGAGCGCCATCTCGGAGCTGCCGCCCGTGGGCAACACCCAGATCGGCATCCGCATCGGCTTCAACTTCGGCCCGGTGGTCGAGCGCGACGGCGACGTGTTCGGCGACGCGGTGAACCTCGCGGCGCGCCTTGCCGCGGTCGCTACCAAAGGCCAGATCATCAGCGCTCGCGACACGGTCATGCTGATGGCGCCGATGCTCAAGGCCGCCACGCGGGCCATCACCACCATCCAGGTGAAGGGCAAGGCGCAGGAGATCCAGGTCTACGAGCTCATCTGGCAGCAAAGCGAGGACATGACCACGCTCGCCTCGCAAAAGTCGGTCTACAAGCCGAAGAACGCGAAGCTGCGGCTGCTGGTGCAAGGGAGCGAAGTCATCCTCTCGGCGGAGCGCCCGGCCGTGGCTCTCGGCCGCGACGCTTCGGCCGACCTCGTGATCAAGGAGCGCATGGCCTCGCGCGCGCACGGCAAGATCGAGCGGCGGCTCGACAAGTTCATCCTCACCGATCACAGCGCCAACGGCACGTTCATCACGATCGAGGGCGACAAGGAAATCGTCCTGCGCCGCGAGGAGTTCACGCTCCGCGGGCACGGATGGATCGCGTTCGGACAGTCGCGCGGCACGGCGACCGACGTGGTCGAGTTTTTCTGCGAATAGTCTAAGGTTTCTCAAAACAAGTACTTAGAGTCCGCGCCGGCGTCGCTTGGCGGGCCCATTCGGAACGTTCGATCGCGCGGATTTAAGTCCGGCGACAGGCGCGCGGACTACGCTTTTTCGTCTTGACGCGCAGTGCGATTTAAGGCCTTGACGGCCGGTAGTTTTACCGCGACGTACTGCCTTGTCGTGGTGCGCGCCGGGACAGATAATTACGCCTGTTTCCAGGGGGGATGGACTAAAGTCCTGAGTAATGAGCGAAAACGCTCCAGTTCCTGAGCTCAAGACGCTTGGCCGCTACAACCTCGAGCGCACGCTCGGCAAGGGGGCGATGGGTGTCGTCTACGAAGGCGTGGATCCACGCCTGGGCCGCCGCGTCGCCATCAAGACGATCCTCAAGAGCCACCTCGACGCCGACACCGCCAAGGAATACTCCATGCGGTTCGTGCGCGAGGCGCAGGCCGTCGCGCGCCTCAATCACCCGAACATCGTCCAGGTGTACGACTTCGGCGAGGAGGGCGACATCGCCTACCTCGTCATGGAGTTCATCAAAGGCAAGGAACTGAAGGCCTTCTTCGACGCGAACGAGCGCTTCGACCTGAAGGAAGCGGTTCGCATCATGGGCGAGCTGTGCGACGCGCTCGACTTCGCGCACAACGCCGGCATCATCCACCGCGACATCAAGCCGGCCAACGTGATGATCGACGCGCAGGGGCGCACGAAGCTCACGGACTTCGGCGTGGCGCGCGTGCAGGACTCGGACAAGACGTCGGTGGAGCGCACGCAGGCCGGCACGATGGTCGGCACGCCGGCCTACATGTCGCCCGAGCAGATCACCGGCGGCAACATCGACAAGCGCACCGACGTCTTCTCGGCCGGCATCATCCTTTACCAGTTCCTGACGGGCGAGAAGCCGTTCACCGGCTCCGGCGCCTGGACCATCGCGAAGAAGATCATCCAGGAAGAGCCGCCGCTGCCCTCGTCGCTCAACAACGCCATCACGCCGCTCTTCGACGCGGTGGTGAACAAAGCGCTTTCCAAGGCGCCCGAGACGCGCTACCAGTCGGCGCGGGACCTCGGCATCGGCCTCAAGCGCGCGCTGGAAGGGAAAGGCGAAGAGGACGACGCCGACAAGACGGTCGTCGGCAACCTCTCCGACTTCACCAGCACCAAGCCCGCGCCGGCGGTGGCTCGCGCGGCGCCGGGCGAATCGCAGCGCACCTCCACCGGCACCGGCACGCAGGCCGGCGGCAGCCAGGAGGTCGAGCTCGAGTTCTGGCGCGCGATCAAGGACGGCAACGACCCGGACGACTTCGACCTCTACATCCAGCAGTTCCCGAACGGCATCTACGCCGCCCTCGCCAAGCGCAAGATCGCCAAGCTGCGCGGCCAGCCGCTCGAAGAGACGGGCGCCAAGGCAAAGGAGCAGGAGAAGAAGGAGCAGGAAGAGGCTGCGCGGCGCGAGGCCGAGGTCAAGAACAAGCTGGAAGCCGAGAAGGCGCGCCTCGAAGCCGAGATGGCGCGCAAGGAAGAGGAATACAAGAAGCGCGAGGCCGAGGCCGAGGCCAAGCGCCAAGCGGCCGAGAAGGCTCGCACCGAAGCCGAAGAAAAGGCGAAGCGAGAGGCCGCCGCGCTGGCCGAGAAGGCGAAGCAGGAAGCCGCGGCCGAGCTGGCGAAGCGGGAAGCCGAGTACAAGAAGCGCGAGGCGGAGGCCGAAGCGAAGCGCCAGGCGCTCGAGAAAGCGCGCGCCGAGGCGGAGGAGCGTTCGAAGAAGGAAGCCGAAGCCCGCGCGAAGCGCGAGGCCGAGGAAAAAGCGAAGCGCGACGCGGAGCTCAAGGCCCGTGCCGAGGCCGAAGCCAAGCAGAAGGCCGAGTTCGCCAAGCGCGAAGCCGAGCTCAAGAAGCGCGTCGCCGAGGCGGAATCGCAGCCCGGCGGCAAGAAACAGGCGATCAAGTACGCGGCGATCGTCGGCGTGCTGATCGCGGCGCTCGCCGGCAGCTACGTCTACTTGTTCGGTGGCAGCGACGAGCAGACCAAGCAACAGCTCGCCGCCATGCAAAAGCAGCTCGAGGAGGCGAAGAAGAAGGCCGAGGAAGCCGATGCCGCCAAGAAGAAGGCGGAAGAGGCCCAGGTCGCGCTCGAGAAAGCGAAGAAGGCCGAGGAAGACGCGCGCAAGTCCGGCGACCTCGCCAAGCAGAAGGAGCTCGCCGAGGCGCGACAGAAGGCCGAGACCGAAGCGCGCAGGCAGGCCGACGCCAGCAAGGCAGCCGAAGCGCAAAAGCTCGCCGCCGACAAGAGCGCGGCCGAGGCGCGCGCCAAAGCCGACGCGAAGAAGGCCGAGCAGGACAAGCTCGCGCGCGCCGAGGAGGCGAGGCAGAAGCAGGCCGAGGCGAAGGCCCTCGCCGACAAGCTGGCGGCGGAAAAAGCGCTGTCCGACAGGCTTGCCGCCGAGCGCGCGGCGCTCGAAGCGGAGAAGCAGCGCATCGCGGCCGAGAAGCTCGCGGCCGAGAAGGCGGCGGCGGAAGCCGAAGCGAAACGTCTGGCCGCGGAAAAGGCGGCCGAAAAGGCGAAGCTGGCGAGCGCGGCACCGGCTGCGCCGGCAGGCGGTGCAGCCCAGTACCACAACGCGGTCTCGTTCGAGGAAAAAGGCGACGGCAAGGCCGCGGTCAAGGCGTACATCGGCGCCGCACGCGGCGGCAGCTGCGAGGCGGCGAAGCGCCTCGGCGACATCTTCGACAAGGGTCTGATCGGCGTGTCGCGCGACTATGCCGAGTCGCTCAAGTGGTACAACTTCGCCCGCACGCTCGGCACCTGCGAAGTGCCCGTGGCGAAGAGCCGCAGCTAGAACGTGAATTCCTGAAAACGCCGCGTTCGCGGCGTTCCGGTTTCTCCTCAGGTATTTAGAATATTTTGAGGGGGAAGGGGATGAGCGAGCGCGCCGAGGGAGCACCGAAGGACACCGACGACGCGGAAGCGACGGTCGTGCTGCCGACGCCGGGGCGCCGGCGCACGAGCGCATTCGCTCCGGCCATCGAGCGCCAGGCCGCCGTCGCCGACCTCGCCGCGCTCGGCGGCCTGAACCGCCTCATCCAGGCGGCGAATTCCGTCCTCGCCGCGGTCCCGCAGATCCGCCACGCCTTGCACCATCCGGACCCGGCTGGCCTGCGTGCGCGGCTCAAAGGGCAGGTCGATGCTTTCGAGCAGACCGCTCTCAGCGATGGGATCGCCGAGTCCGAGGTCCAGCGTGCGCGCTACGCCCTCGCCGCGCTCCTCGACGATTCGGCGGCGGCGACGCCATGGGGCAAGCAATGGGCCGCGCTCGGGCTGCTGTCGGACGCGCAGAGCGGCGAGAAATTCTTCGAACTCCTCGATGAGCTGCTGGCCATGCCGGACGGGCACCCGGACCTCCTCGAATTCTTCTACGTCTGTCTCGCGCTCGGCTTCGAAGGCCGCTACCGCGCGGGCGAGGGCGGCCGGCAGGCCCTCGCGCAGGTGCGCACGCGGGCCTACGAAGCGATCGAGGCCCGCCTCGGCGGCCGCTCGCGCGAGCTCTCCGGACGCTGGCGCGGCGCCGCGATCCCAGCACGCCGGGTTCCGGGGGGGCTCGCGATATGCAGTGTCGGGTCCGCGTGCCTGCTCGTTCTCGCGCTCCTCTACTTCGGCTACAGCGTGCTCCTGGGCGCGCGCTCCGACCCGGTGGCGCGCGAGCTCGCCCGGCTGCAGCCGCCGACCGTTGCGGTAGCGCTCGCGAGCTCGAAGTCGGCGCGGCCGCTGCCGAAAAAGGCGGCGTTCCCGATGGGCGCCGAGCTCGCCAGCGCGATCGGCGCCGAGATCGAGGTGACGCAGGCGAAGGGCGGGGCGCTGATCCTCCTGAAGGGAGACCACCTGTTCGCGCCGGGCAGCGCGCGCCCGGACGCGGAGCTGCTGCCCGTCATTACGCGGGTCGCGCGCGCGCTCGACAAGATGCCGGGCGCCATCGTGGTGACGGGACATACCGACGACCAGCCGATCCGGACGGCGCGCTTCCCGTCGAACTGGGAGCTCTCGACGGAGCGCGCGCGCTCCGTGGCGGCGGTCATGGCGCGCGAAATCAGGGATCGCGATCGCCTGCGCGCCGAAGGACTCGCCGATTCCGAGCCGCTGGTGCCGAACAGCAGCGCGGCGAACCGCGCGAAGAACCGGCGCGTCGCCATCCTGCTGCGGGATGGATCGTGAGAAACCTGTTCAGCACCCGGCACCTCGTCGGCGCGGCGGCCTGGGTGGCGTTCTCTGCCGCCGTCTGGTTCGCGGGCGATACGGTGGCTTTCCTCGAGGCAGCGTTCGCGCGTATCGCGCTCATCGTCGCCGTCGGTGCGGGCTGGATCGCATGGGAGTTCTGGCGCGCGCGCCGCGCTCGCCGGGAGAATGACGAGCTGCTCGCTGGCCTGGTCGGTGGCTCGCTCGACGCCGACTCCGCCGCCCGCGCGGCGCACGAGCTCGGCGTCCTGGGCCAGCGCTTCCAGGACGCGCTGCAGGTCCTGCGCAAGACGCGCTTCCGCACGCCCGAGGGTGAGGGCCGCACCGTTTCCCAGCTGCCGTGGTACATGTTCATCGGCGCGCCCGGCTCCGGCAAGACCACCGCGCTCGTCAATGCCGGGCTTCGCTTTCCGCTCGGCGACCCGCGTGCCGGCGAGCAGGCGCTGCAGGGCGTCGGCGGCACGCGCAACTGCGACTGGTGGTTCACCGACGAAGCGGTTCTCGTCGACACCGCGGGGCGCTATACCACGCAGGAAAGCGACCGCGAGGCCGACTCGGCGGCGTGGCTCGGCTTCCTCGATCTCCTCAAGCGTCATCGGCCGCGGCAGCCCCTGAACGGCGTGATCGTCACGCTCAGCCTCTCCGACCTCGTGCACTGGAGCGAGGAGGAGCTCGACCGCTACGCCGGGCACGTGCGCGAACGCGTGCGCGAGCTCTACGCGCGGCTTGGCGTGCGGCTGCCGGTCTACCTGATGGTGACGAAGGCGGACCTGCTCGCCGGCTTCAACGAGTTTTTCTCCGAACTCGACGCCGACGGCCGCAGCCAGGTCTGGGGAACGACTTTCGAAACCACCGTGCAGGCGCTCGGCCTGGCCGGGCGCTTCCGCGACGAGTTCGATTACCTCGAGCGGCGGCTCTACACGCTGCTGCCGGAGCGGCTGCAGGAGACGCGCGACCTGCAGAAGCGGGCCGCGATCTACCGCTTCCCGCAGCAGTTCCGCATCACCGGGCCGCTCGTCGCGACGTTCCTCGAGCGCGCGTTCGGCGGTGAATGGACGGGAGAGCCGCCTTTTCTGCGCGGCGTTTATTTCACGAGCGGCACGCAGGAGGGCAGTCCGATCGACCGCGTCCTCGGCACGCTCGCGCGCAGCTTCAACCTCGAGCGCAAAATCCAGCCGCCCGCCGGCGCCGCGGGCAAGAGCTATTTCCTCAAGCGCCTCCTGCACGAGGTCATTTTCGGCGAGGCCGGCCTCGCCGGGTTCGACGCGGCGCTCGAGCGCCGGCAGCGCATGGCGCGCGTGGCGGCATTTGCCGCGTTCGGCGCGCTGACCGTCGCGCTTGCCGTGGTGTGGACGGTGAGCTTCGTCGCCAATCGCGACCTCATCAGCGTGGCCGAAGCGCGCACCGCGGACGCAAAGCGCGAGCTCGAGGCGCTGCCGGTCCTCAAGGGCGGCGACGAGGCGAAGCTGATCGAGGTGCTCGACCGCCTGCGCGACCTGCGCGACACGGCGCGTGGCGGCGACTCGGCCGTCCTTCACGCCGCCTTCTACCAGGGCGACAAGCTCGGTGCGCAGGCGGCACGCGCCTATCGCAATGCGCTGCGCGAGGGGCTTCTCGCCGACCTCGCGATCTCGCTCGAGAATGCGCTGCGCGCCGGCGCCGACGGCGTCGTGCGCGAAGCCTATGTCGGCCTGTACGACGAAAGCCGGCGCGACCCCGCGATCCTCGAGAAAGCCGCGCTGCAAGTCTGGCAGCTGCCGCCGAGCGCGCAGCCGGCGCTCGCGGCGCACTTGCGCGCCGCGCTCGCCGAGCGGCCGCTCGCCCTGCCGCGTCCGCGCGACGACCTCCTCGTCGCCAAAAGCCGAAAGGGATGATGGCGGTTCCCGCGGAGGCCTTTCCCACCGGCTGGTACGGCAAGATCCCGGGCATCGGCGATTTCGTCGCCCGGCGCCTGCCGCCGGACTTCACCGAGTCGTGGCACCGCTGGCAGCAGGCGGTGATCGCCGGCAGTCGCGACCGGCTGGGCGCCGACTGGCGCGAGAGCTACCTGTCCATGCCGGTCTGGCGCTTCGTGTTTTCGCCGGGACTGCTCACCGCAGCCGCGTGGGCCGGCGTCGTGGCACCGAGCGTCGATGCCGTGGGTCGCTATTTTCCCCTCGCCATCGCCGCCGAGCTGCCCTCGGCGAGCCTCGATCCCGTGCGCACGTTGATCGCCGCGCAGCCGTGGCTCGACGAGATCGACGCACTGGCGCTGCAGGCCCTCGCGCCGCGCGCCGACATGACGGCGCTCGACGTGGCGATCGCGGCACGGCCTTTCCGCGCCGAGTGGCTGCGCTCGCCGGAAGCGCGCCACGAGACGGTGGCTCTACAGGGCGCGCAGCCGCAGCTGATTTGTGTTCCGCTCGCGGCACGTCATCCCGGCGCGGCGCCCGAGGCGATCGAAATCGCCCGCCGCCTCTCGGAGCCGTGCGGCGCGTGGCTCGCCGTGGAATCCGAAGTCTTCGGCCGTTGCCTTGCGCTCTGCGAGACGCTGCCGCCGGCCGAGCAATATTGCGCGATGATGGACGGGCGCTGGGCGCATCATGGCTGGATGCCACGCACCCTCGCAACCGGAGCACCCGCGTAACGATGTCGATGTCGGTCACCGTCAAGATCTTCACGAAGCAGGCCGGACGGCCCACGCTCTTCCAGACCCGCGAGTTCGACGCCCTGCCGGTCACGCTCGGGCGCGACGCAAGCTGCACGGTCGCGCTCGAGGACCCGCTGAAGCACATCTCGCGCGTGCACGTCGAGCTGAAGGAGGAGGAGGACGCCTGCTGGCTCTGCGTCGTCTCCAAGGTAAATCCGGTCGGGATCAAAGGCCAGCGCCACGGCCCCGGCAGCCGGGTGCAGCTCCAGTCGGGCGACAGCTTCGACATGGGCGAGTTCGAGGTGCAGGTGGTTTTCGTGGAGAAGAAGCGCACGCCGCCGCCGGAGAAGAAGTCGCTGATCGAGATGCTGGCGGAGGACACCGGCACGCCCGTCGCGGCGGAGGACCTGCCGCCGCCCGAACCCGGCCTCTTCGACGAGCCGACTTTCGTCGGCGGCAACGAACCGACGTACATGGGGCCCGCCGTGCGCCCACCGCCCGCGCCCAAGCCGCCGCTCGAGCCGACTGCAACGCGCGCCCCGGCGTCGAGAGCTCCGGCTGCCGCCGCGTCGCTGCAGGACGCCGTGCGCATCTTTCTTGACGGCGCCGGCCTGCCCGAAAAGGAGCTGAGCGCGGAGCAGAGCGAGAAGCTGCTGCGCGAATCCGGCGCCATCCTGCGCGCCGCGGTGGAAGGCCTCATGACGCTGCTCCTCGCGCGCGGCGAGATGCGCAAGGAGCTCGAGGCGCAGGAGCGCACCATGGTGGCGGCGCGCGACAACAACCCGCTCAAGCTGATGGGCGAGGCGCAGGAGGCGATGGACTTCCTCTTCGACCCGGCGGGACGCCGCGAAGGCTTCCTGGAGCCGGTGCAGGCCATCACCGATGCGGCCGAGGACCTGCGCGCGCACGAGCTCGCGCTGATGGCGGGCATGCGCGGCGCCATTCTGGGCGCCGTGCGTCGCTTCGACGCGCAGGTGCTCGAGAAGGCGCTCGACAAGTCCGCCGGCGGCTTCAGCTTCGGCGGCCGCAAGGCGAAGATGTGGGACCTCTTCCTCGCCTACCAGCAGAAGCTTTCGCGCGAAGCGCAGGAAGACTTCAACAAGGTGTTCGGCCGCGACTTCATGGCCGCCTACGAGGCGCAGCTGCGCCGCCTGAAGACGCGCTGACCCCTCTTGCCGGGGCGCTCGATACTGTATGAAAATACAGTATGGTTGCCTTGGCCGAGATCCTGCAGCGGCACCCCGTATGGCGGGGTGGCAGCCTCGCGCAGGCGATCGCGGCGCTGCCCACCGGCTTCGCCGCGCTCGACGCCGAGCTGCCGGGGGCGGGCTGGCCGCGCCAAGCCCTCACGGAGCTCCTGGTCGACCAGACCGGCATCGGTGAGCTGGAGCTCATCCTGCCCGCCCTCGCGACGCTGACGAGCGCAGGGCGCCGCACGGTATGGGTGGCGCCGCCGCACGTGCCCTATGCGCCGGCGCTGGCCGCGGCCGGCGTGGACCTCGTGAATCTCCTCGTCGTGCGCGCGCCGGAGCGCCGCGACGCGCTGTGGGCCGCCGAGCAGGCGCTGCGCTCCGGCAGCTGCCATGCGCTCGCCGCCTGGCTGCCCAGGCCGCGCTATGCGGAGCTGCAGCGCCTCGCCGTCGCGGCCGAGGCGAGCCATGCCGCGGCCTTTCTCTTCCGTCCGCTCGCCGCGGCGGACGAATCGTCCCCGGCCGCCCTGCGTGTCGCGCTGGAGCCGGCGGGATCTGAACTACACGTGCGCATCGTCAAGCGGCGCGGCTCGCCGCTCGCCCGTCCGGTGCGCCTCGCCCTGAAAAGACCGTTCCATGTTGTGGGTCGCGCTGCACCTCCCCGCATTGCCGGCGGCGATGCTCGAGCCGATCGCCGCCTGGGCCTGCCAGTTCACGCCTAAGGTCGCGCTCGAGCCGCCGGACGCGCTGCTGGTCGAAGTCGAAGGCAGCCTGCGCTACTTCGGCGGCGAGCCCGCGCTCCTCGCCGCCCTCGAAGCCGGGCTGTCGGAGATGGGCGTGCAGGCGGTGTTCGCCACCGCGCCGACGCCGCGGGCGGCGCTCTGGCGCGCGCGCGGCGGCGGACTCACGCTCACCGAGCTGCCCGTCACGGTGATGCGCACGGAGCACGAGGCCTTCTTGCGCAGCGTCGGCGTGGCGACGGTGGGCGAGGTCCTCGAGCTGCCGCGCGACGGCCTCGCCGGCCGCTGCGGTCAGCGGCTCGTCGACGAGCT
>DATMIG010000129.1:0-11895 GCA_035554335.1 Burkholderiales bacterium | reverse complement strand
GCGGTTGCGATGCTGCGAGCGGTCGTTCTGGCTTTGCACCACGATGCCGGTCGGAATGTGCGTGATGCGCACCGCCGATTCGGTCTTGTTCACGTGCTGGCCGCCGGCGCCGGAGGCGCGATAGACGTCGACGCGCAAATCCGCCGGATTGATCTCCACCTCGATGGATTCGTCGACCTCCGGGTAGACGAAGACGCTGGCGAAGGAGGTGTGCCGCCGCGCGTTGGCGTCGAACGGGCTCTTGCGCACCAGGCGATGCACGCCCGACTCGGTGCGCAGGTTGCCGTAGGCATATTCGCCGCTCACCTTGAGCGTCGCGCTCTTGATGCCGGCCACCTCGCCGGCGGTGTGCTCGAGCACCTCGACGCCGAAGCCCTTGCGGTCGCAGTACTTGATGTACATGCGCTCGAGCATTGACGCCCAGTCCTGCGCCTCGGTGCCGCCCGAGCCGGCCTGGATGTCGACGAAGCAGTTGTTCGGGTCGAGCGGATTGGCGAACATGCGGCGGAATTCCAGCACCGCCACGTCCTTCGAGATCTTTTCGACGTCGGCGGCGACCCCCATCACCGTGGCGTCGTCGTTCTCGCTGCGCGCGAGCTGGAAGAGCTCCGCCGCATCGGTGAGGCCCGTGCCGACGCGCCCGAGCGTGCCGACGATGGCCTCGAGCTGCTTCTTCTCCTTGCCGAGCTCCTGCGCGCGCTGCGGGTTGTCCCACAGCTTGGGGTCTTCCAGCTCTCGGTTCAGCGCCTCGAGCCGCTGGGCCTTGGCCTCGTAGTCAAAGATACCTCCGCAGCTCCGTCGACCGGCTCTGCAGGTCGGCGAGGCTCGAGGCGATCTGGTTCAGTCGTTCCGCTTCCATGGGCCGCGAATTATAACGACGGCGCTTTCAGCGCAGCGCCTTGCCTTCCCAGTAGAGCAGCTCGCGGCGGAAATTGGCCCGCGCTTCCTCGTCGCCAAGCGGCGTCACGGACTCGCGGCTCGGCACCGAGACGAGCGCCTTGCGCAGGCCGCCGCGCACGGTGGAAAGGTAGAAGTAGACCTCGCCGCCGCCTTGCACCATGAAGAGCAGCGTATCGCCGCGAATCACCTGCGCCATGCGCAGCACGTCGTCGTCGCGAAAGCCGCGCTGCATCGCTTCGACCACGCCTTCATTGCGCGCAATGCCGATCGCGTCGGCGACATCGGCGCCGACGTAGCCGGGCGTGCCTTTTGCCTGCAGCCAGCCCGCGACGGTGCGCAGACCGCCGGCTTCGATAGGAATGGTCATCCCGGGCGCAGCGGCAGCCGGAATCGACAGGCACAGCAGCACGGCCGCGCACCAGGGGCGCATGAAACCTCCCTTGGTTCTTGCCCCCTATTTTACGGGCTTGGGGGTGTATTCCTCGGCGATCTTGTCGTCGAAAAAGGAGGTGGGGTTGGGCGCCGCCATGAAGCGGCGATAGACCTCGGGATAGACGCCGACGTACTGGTACACCTGCCCGTTCGACATCTCGACTTCCAGCGTCTTCGACGCTTCGTCGTAGCCGACCGAGCGCAGCTTGGATGAGTTGACGCGCTTCCTCTGCATCAGATCTTCTCCACGCGGATTTTCTGCCCGGCCTTGATGCTTTTCAGGCCCGAAAAGTCCTTGATCACGCCGAGCACGTTGCAGGGGTGGGCGAGCTTCGGGCGCTCGTCAGTCGAGATCGGCGTGCGGCCGAAGGGCAGCGCGAGCGCGTCTCCCTGCGTCCAGAAGCACACCGTGCCGGGCTCGACCACCTGCTTCGCGTCCGCTTCGAGCTTCGCGCTTACCGGCGTCGCGAAGTAAACCTCGTCGCCCCAGGTGCTGGCGCTGGCCTCGAACGGCAGCGCTCCGGCGAGCGCACGAGTCGTGGGCGTGTCGCGCAGATCCGCTTCGACGCTGACTTTGCCCGCCGAGATGCGGATCTTCATCCGCCCAGGGTTGCCGTCCAGGGCGTGCGGCCGTCGAAGGTGCCTTCGATGGCATTGCCCTTTACCGTGCCCGAGAACTCGCCCTTGCGTCCGGCAAGGCGGAAGGTGAGCTTGTCGCCGCGAAGCTTGGCGTCCTCGAGCGGCACGTCGCGGCCGTCGACACGCAGGCTGCCGCTCACGCGCGTCAGCTGCTGCTTGAGCGACAGCGTCGCCGGCTGGCGGCTCACCGCCGGCGGCATGCGCGCCGACCACTGTCCTGCCACCTTGGCGGGCACGATGTAGAGGTAGATGAGCGTGGTGGTCACGCCGCTGATCTGCACTTTCTCCTCGAGGTCCATCTGCACGTATTTCTCGGGGATCCAGCCGGTGAGCGGATAGTCATGCGACACGATGCGCGTGCCGGGCTTGAGCTCGGTGAGGAACTTGTCCTTCAACAGGTTGACCGTATCCGGCAGCAGGTACATCGTGATGATGGTGGCCTGCGAGATCTCGGTCTTGAAGAGGTCGGCCTTGATGAACTTGACGCGGTCGGCCACGCCTTCCTTCGCCGCCGCCTCGTTCGCTTTCTTGACGAGGTCTTCCTTGATCTCGACGCCGAAGCCGCGCGCGCCGAAGACCTTGGCCGCGGTGAGCACGATGCGCCCGTCGCCGGAGCCCAGGTCGATCAGGAAATCGCGGTCGGTCACGCCCGCCTCGCGCAGCATGTCCGACACCACGCTCTGCGGCGACGGCACGTAGGGCCCGGCATCCTTCATCGGGGTGAGGTCCGCAGCACAGGCTGTGCCTGCGGCGAACACCGCTACGGCGGCAAGTTCTCTCATGGTTCGACGTGCTCCACGGTGAGCTGGATGGATTTCAGGCCGTTGTATTCGTTCACGGCAAGGCGGTAGGCGGCCCGCGTGCGGGGCTGGACGGGATCGAGGCTGCCGAAACGGATCGCCTCGAATCGCCGACCGTCTTTAGCGAGCACCAGCTTCAGGTGCCGCTCGCCCACGACGCGCTGGCTCTCGACGGAAAATGTATCGCAGAAGAGCGGCTGCGGGAATCCCTGGCCCCAGATGCCGGCGTCGAGCATGCGCGCGACATCGAGCGTGTAGTAGCTCTGGTCGAGGCTGCCGTCGGTTTCCACCGTCTTCGTGCGCGCGGAGGGCGGCAGCGTCTCGTCGAGCGCGCGCTCGAACGCGATCGCAAAGCGCGCGTAGTCCGCCTCGGCGATGGTCAGGCCCGCCGCCTGCGCGTGTCCGCCGAAGCGCACGATGAGGCCCGGCAGGCGCTTGGAGATCAGGTCGAGGCAATCGCGCAGGTGAAAGCCCGGCACCGAGCGGCCGGAGCCCTTTAGCGACTTGCCGTCGGCGGAGCGCGCGAAGCAGATGATCGGCCGGTGCACGCGGTCCTTGAGGCGCGAGGCGAGGATGCCGACCACGCCTTCGTGCCAGTCCGGCGCGAAGAACGTGCACTGCGCCTGCTCCTCCAGCGCCTGCAGCCTCTGCAGCGCCTGCTCGAGCATGCCGCGCTCGATGCTGCGCCGCTCGCCGTTCAGCCGGTCGAGCTCGCGCGCGCAGTTGGAGGCGCGCGCCTCGTCGTCGGTGATCAGGCACTCGATGCCGAGGCTCATGTCGGCGAGGCGGCCCGCGGCGTTCAGGCGCGGACCGGCGACGAAGCCGAGGTCGAAGCTCGACACCTCGGCGAGGTTGCGCCCCGCGACGCGCAGGAGCGCGAGCAGTCCCGCCTGCGCGTGCCCGGCACGGACGCGCTTCAAGCCCTGCGCGACCAGGTTGCGGTTATTCGCGTCGAGCGGCACCACGTCGGCGATCGTGCCGAGCGCGACGAGCGGCGTGAGCGCGCCGAGGTTCGGTTCCTCGCCGGTAAACCAGCCGCGCTTGCGCAGCTCGGCGCGTAGCGCAAGCATGACGTAGAACATCACGCCCACGCCGGCGAGCGCCTTCGACGGGAATCCGCACCCACCCTGGTTGGGATTGACGATGCAATCGGCCTGCGGCAGCTCCGTGCCCGGCAGGTGGTGATCGGTGATCAGCGTGCCGATGCCCAGGCTCTTCGCGCGCGCGACGCCTTCGACGCTCGCGATGCCGTTGTCGACGGTGATGAGAAGATCCGGCTTTCTCTCGGCGGCGAGGTCGACCAGCTCGGGCGACAGTCCATAACCGAGCTTGAAGCGGTCCGGAACCATGTAGTCGACGTTGGCGCGGAACGAGCGCAGCGCGCGCATGCCGACCGCGCACGCGGTGGCGCCGTCGGCGTCGTAGTCGGCGATGATCAGCAGCCGCTTGCCGGCCTGGATGGCGTCCGCGAGCAGGACGGGCGCCTGCTCGATGCCTTTCAGGAGCATCGGCGAGAGCAGGGCGCCCGGGCTGTACGCGAGCTCGGTGGCGGACACGATGCGGCGCGCGGCATAGATCTTCGCGAGCAGCGGATGAATGCCGGCGTCGACCAGGGCGCGGCGGTGGTTCTCGTTGTACGCGCGCTCGATGATCTTCACGTGTAACGTTCCAGGGGCTTAGGCCGGCGCCAGAAACGGCGCAGGTCGCCGCGGATCGTCTCATACGATGCGCACTCGGCGCCGTCGGGCACGTGGATCGACACCATGCCGACGCGGCCGGCGCGCAGCGCGGCGAGGAGCGGCGCGGCCCAGTGGTTTTCGATCGCGGCCAGGGCGTCCTGGTACTCGCCCGTGGCGCCCAGCGCCAGCGGCACGCGCAGCGCATCCAGCACGATGAGATGGCGTCCGTCCTCCGGCATGCGTTCCAGCCACTCGCCGGCGGAGCCGCCGAGCGCGCGATGCCGGACGCCGGCCGCGCGCGCGAGGCCGAGTGCCAGCGGATCGTCGGCACTGACCGAGTGCCAGCGCTCGCTCTTCACCTGCGGCGCGCGGCCCGCACCCCACAGCCAGACGCTGTTGATCGCCGGCTCGCCGCGCGCTTCGCGCGCCTCGTTCACCGGATGGGCGTGCAGCACCATCTGCGCTTCGTTCAGCATGCGATGCGAGAACGACGCCCCTGCGGCCGCCGGCCGGGCGAGCTCCACGTCGCGGCCGGCGAGCTCGAGCGGCGAGTCGGCGCCGATGTCGACGTCATCTTCGAAGCGCGCGACCCAGCGGTCGGCGCCGACCACGCGCAGCGCCATGCGGCTGCCGAAATGCCCGTTGAGCGCCTCGCACAACGCGTTCGCCTCCTCCTCTCGAATACGCAACGCGGCACCCGGCACCAGGATGACACGGTCGCGCAGCAGCCGCAGGTCGACCGGATCGGCGCGGCTCCAGCAATCGGTGCCGGGGTCCTCGCCCGCGCCGAGCAGCGTGAGCGCGCCCGCCGGCAGCGGCTTCTCGCCGAAGCCGAAGGCCTCGCGCAGCCACGTCTCCAGGCGCTGCGATTCCGTGCTCGCGCAACGGCCGCGCGCGAGCAGCATCTCGAGCGCCGGCGCGCGCGCGGCCGGCGCCGCGGCAAAGAGGCCGGGGACGACGAGCTCGCAATGCATCACGAGAGCGGCACCACGCGCGCGCCCGGTTTTCCCAGGAAGCGCGCGAGGATGCGATAGTGGTCGTAGTCGAAGCGCGGACGCTCATCCAGCAGATCCGCCATGTCCGGGTCGCAGCGCGCCGCGCCGAGATAGCACCAGCGGTCGACGGCGTGGACTTCGGTCGCGTCGCGCGCCGCGTCCTCCTCGATGATGCCGACCGGCCCCGAGTAGGGCCACTGCGGCGCCTTCAGCGTGGCGAGCGCCGTGGCGAGCCGGCCGTGATGGGCATGGATGCTCTCGCGCGAGGCGCACACGCCGGCGCAACGACCGATCTGATGGCGGAAGCACGCGCCGCGGCGCTTCGTATCGAAACCGAGCGTCTGCAGGCAGAGCCCGTGATCATCGGCCAGCGCCCGCAGGGCGATGAGCGCGGCGCGCCGCGAGCGGTAGATGCCGTAGACGAAGGGCAGCGTGTCCGCATCGATTTCATCGCCCATGGCGAGGCGCAGGCGCTTGCCATCGAACACGAAGCCGCAGGTCGCTTCCGGCCGCCGCAGCGCACGGTTATAGGTGGGGCCGAGCGCCTTCACCAGGCGCGACTCCGTGAGCAGCGCGCCCAGCTCGCCGACCGTGCGCTGCCACTCGATGCGCCGTACTTCCTGCAGCCAGCTCGCGCTCGAGTAGAAGTGCTGCAGCACGCGAGTGCGCATCGAGCGGCTCTTGCCGATATAGAGCGGCGGGCCGCTCTCACCGTAAAGGAGATACACGCCCGGCGCCTCCGGCACCGCATCGATCTGCGCGCGGTCGAGGCCGGCCGGCAGCGCGGGCGCCTTGGCGACCTGGCGCGCGGCGACGGACAGCACGTCCTCGCCATGCTCATCGGCGGCGAGGCGGAGGAACTGCCATACCGCGTCCGCGTCCGGCAGGGCGCGATGGCGCGACTCGCAGCGGATGCCGTGGCGGGCGATGACGCTGTCGAGATCATGGCCGCGCTCGCGGGGATAGAGGCGCTTCGACAGCTTCACGCTGCACACCGTGCGCGGCTGGAAGTGCAGGCCGGCGCGATCGAACTCGCGGCGCAGGAAGCCATAGTCGAAGCGCGCGTTGTGCGCGATGAACACGCGCCCCGCCAGGCGCTCGTGCAGCTCGCCGGCCAGATCGGCGAACCTCGGCGCGTCGGCGAGCATCTGGTGCGTGATGCCGGTGAGCGCCTGGATCTCGGAGGGCAGCGTCACGCCCGGGTTGACGAGCGTCGACCACTCGGACGCCACCTGGAAGCGATCGATCTCGAGGACGCCGATCTCGGTGATGCGGTCCGTGGCCGGCCGCGTCCCGGTGGTCTCCAGGTCGACGATGGCGAGCGGCGCCTCGGCGAGGTTCATCGGATGTTGGCCGCGCTTATGACGCGCGCCCATTTTTCGCGCTCGGCGCGGATGCGCTGCGCGAAGGATTGCGGCGTGCCGCCGACCGTCTCGGCGCCGGCTGCATTGAACCGTGCCCGCAGATCCGCATCGGCGAGCGCGGCGCCGACCTCGGCGTTCAACTTTGCGACGAGCGGCGCCGGCAGCCCGGCGGGGGCGAAGAGCCCGAACCAGGCGCTCGACTCGTAGCCGGGCACGCCGGCCTCCGCCATGGTCGGGACCTCCGGGACGAGCGAGCTGCGCTGCTCGGTGCAGACGGCGAGCAGGCGGACGCTGCCGGTGCGCGCGTGCTGCAGCCCGGTGACGATGTTGTCGAAGATGAGCGCCACTTCGCCGCGCGCGATGTCCGGGATGGCGAGGCCGGTGCCCTTGTAGGGCACGTGCTGCATCTGCACGCCGGTGAGCAGCTTGAAGAGCTCGCCCGAGAGATGGGTCACCGTTCCGTTGCCGCTCGAGGCGTAGTTGAGCTGGCCGGCTTTCGCCTTGGCAAGCGCGATCAGCCCGCGCACGTCGCTCACGCCGAGCGCGGGGCTGACGATCAGCACGTTCGCGGCGCTGCCGACGTTCACTACGGGGATGAAGTCCTTTTCGGCGTCGTAGGGCACGTTCTGCAGGGCCGGCCCGACCGAGTGGGTGCTCGACGTGCCCATGAGCAAGGTGTAGCCATCGGCCGCGCTTTTCGCGACGAATTCGCTGCCGATGGCGCCGCCCGCCCCCGGCTTGTTGTCGATGACGACCGGCTTCGACCACCGGTCGCCCAGCTTCTGCGCGACCACGCGCGTCAGCACGTCGGTCGGGCCGCCCGCCGGGAACGGCACGACGATGCGCACGGGCCGGTCGGGGTATTGCGCCTGGGCCGGCAGCACTGCGGCGAGCAAGATGGCGAGAAGCAGGCGCATGAATGTTTGTCCAGTATCCTAGCCCATGAGATGTTTTGCGTCGCGAGTTGTCCAACCGGGATGAAACTCTTCTGGACATTTGCGCTCGCCGTGGCGGTCGCCGCGTGCACGCCGATGCAATGGGTGAAGCCCGACGCGCCGCCGGAGCAGGCGCAAGCGGACAGTCAGGAATGCCAGATGCGCGCGTGGCAGGAAGCGCGCTGGCGCGCGCTCGAGTACCGCACGATGTACGGCCCGACGTTCTACTACGATCGCTTCGGCCGTCCGGTTCCGCTGATCCGGCCGTACGACGCGTTCGCCGATCCGTACATGGAAGAGCAGCGCCTCGCGCACTTCTGCATGCGCGCGAAGGGCTACGAGCTACAGCCTACGAACTGACGATCCAGCCTTCTGCCGCCGGCGCATCGGCCGGCAGGCCATAGTTCGGGCGCGTCGCGGCCCAGGCGGCCTGCACGGCGCAGATGGCGGCATCGAGCAGGTCGGCGGCTCCTTCCGCCACCATCGCGCGCCCGAGCTTCGGCTCGACCGCGAGGCGCACGCCCAGCGGTTTCCCTTTCTCGAGCTCGTCGACGATGCGCCGCCTGGCCGCGCGTCGTACCGGCGTGTGCTCAGCCTTCGTGTCGCTCTTGTACGACGCGCGGATGCCGAGCTGCTTGCGCACGAGCAGCCCGGGATATGCCTCCAGCGCGACTCGGGATTCGTCGCCGGCGACAAGCGCCGGCACGTGCACGCCGGAAGCGAGGATGCGCGGTGCGCCCTCATGGAACATGAGCGCCACCGGCGGATTGACGAGCTTCATCGGGCTCGACGATCCCGCGGGCAGGTCGGTCGCGCGGTGCGCGTACTTTTTGCCGACCGGGCGCGTCGCGCGGTAGTCATCGAATGTCTTGCGCAGCTGCGGGCGCGACAGCGCAGCGCAATGGGCCACGAGCGCCGGCCACTCCGACGGCCAGCCGAGATCGCGCACCAGCTCGCGCGGCAGGCTGAACGGGAGGTCGAAGCCGCCCACCCACGGGCCGGGGCGCGCGAGCAGGCGCTCGAAATCGCCGAACGATTCGAGGCGCTCGATCGCTTCCAGCCGGAGCGCGGTCTTCCTTAGAACGCCGACCGCGACGGTGATCGGCTTCGCCCGGCGCGGCGCGCAGGTGAAGTCGACGCCGTAGATTCTCAATGAAGCTCTTCGCGCAGGGCGGCGAGCGGTGTCGACTGGTGGCCGTGCGCCCAGACCAGCATGGTGCGCGCCTTGGCGATCGCGGGCGGCAGGGCATGCACCGCGACCTGCGGCTCCGCGCCGACCACGCGCAGCACCGAACGAGGCACGACGGCGATGCCGCCGCCGGCCGCGACGCACGCGGTGATGGCGTGATACGACCCGTACTCCATTACGCGCTCGGCGACGACGCTCGAGCGGCCGAGCCAGTTCTCCAGCCGGCGGCGGTAGGAGCAGCCGGTGGTGAAGGCGAGCACCACGCGCTCGTCGATGTCCTTCGGTGACTTCACCGGCCCATGGCCTTTCGGCGTGATGAGAACGAGCTCCTCCGTGAACGCATGCTCGCAGTCCAGTCCTTTGGCCGGATACGGCTCGGCGACGAACGCCGCCTCGATCTCGCCCCGCAGCACGCGGTCCACGAGCGCGCCGCTCGTGCCCGTGACGAGCTCGAGGCGAACGGCGGGATAGGCGCGGTGATAGCGCGCGAGCACCGGCGGCAGCCGCGTCGCGGCCGTGCTCTCCAGCGTGCCGAGGCGAAAAAGGCCGTGCGGTGCGTGACCCTTCACCGCGGCGTGCGCCTCGGACGAGAGCTGGAGAAGGCGATCGGCGTAGGAGAGCAGCACCTTGCCTTCCGAGGAGAGGACGAGCTTGCGCCCCTGGCGGTGGAAGAGCTTGGTGCCGAGCCGCTCCTCGAGCTGCTTCACGCGCGTGGTGACGTTCGACTGCACGCGGTGCAGCGACGCGGCGGCCTTGGTGACGCCGCCCTGCTCGGCCACCGCCTTGAAGATCCTCAGCTCGACGAGATCCATGATTCTCAGGATGGGAACGATTCCATCTTAATTATTCATTTTCCGGGAAACAAGGGCGCGGCTACACTTTCGCCATGGAACTGCGTCTCGCGCTTGCCGGGCTCGCCGCCCTGGCGCTCGCGCAAGGCATCGGCCGCTTCGCCTTCACGCCGCTCCTGCCGATGATGCAGGACGACGCCGGCCTCTCGCTCGCGCAGGGCGGGTCGCTCGCCGCGGCCAACTATCTCGGCTACCTCGTCGGCGCGATGTGGGCCATGCGGCCGGCGGATGCCGCGTTCGTCATCCGCGCCTCGACCGTCGTCGTCGCCGCGGCGACGCTGGCGATGGGCTTCTCGCACGGCATGGCGCTGTGGGTGGCGCTGCGCTTCGTGGCCGGCGTGGCGAGCGCCTGGTCGCTGGTTTACGTATCGGCGTGGTGCCTTGCCCGCCTGGACGGGCGGCGCATGGGCATCGTGTTCGCCGGCGTCGGCGGCGGCGTCGCGCTCGCCGGGCTCGTTTGCCTCGTTCTCGCGCGCGTCGGCGCCAGCTCGTCGCAGGGCTGGATCGTGCTCGGCGCGATGGCGATCGTCATCACGATGTTGGTCTGGCCGGTCTTCGGCGGTCAGCCCAACGGCGCGAAGCGAGCGCGCGCGCGGCTCGTCTGGACCTCCGAGGCCGTGCGGCTCGTCCTCTGCTACACCGCGTACGGGTTCGCGTACATCGTGCCGGCGACGTTCGTGCCGGCGATGGCTAAGGCCATCGTGCCGGATCCGGCGATTTTCGGCTGGGCATGGCCGCTCTTCGGCGGCACGGCCGCGGCATCGACCCTTTTCATCTCGCGCTGGCAATCGCGCTTCGGCGCGCGGCGGGTCTGGATGGTCTCGTCGTTCGTGCTCGCCGCGGGCACCGCGGCGCCCCTCGTCCTGCCCGGTCTCGCGGGCATCGCGGTCGCCGCCATCCTCGTCGGCGGCACGTTTGTCACCATCACCATGGCCGGACTGCAGGTGGCGCGCGAAATCGCCGGTGCCGGGGCGCCGCCGCTCATGGCGGCGATGACCGCCGGCTTCGGCCTCGGCCAGGTCGCCGGACCGCTGCTCGTCGCGCAGCTCGCCGAGCGCGGCATTCCGATCGCACTCGCCGGCAGCGCGCTCCTCGTCGCGGCGAGCGGCTTTGCGCTCGGCACCAAGGAGAAGCCATGTCCCACGTAGACCGCATGCCGCCGCTCGAGCGCGCGGCGATGAACGAAGCGCAGCGCAAGTGCGCCGACGAGCTGGCGGCCGGGCCGCGCGGCGGCGTGAAAGGACCGTTCATCCCGCTGCTGCGAAGCCCCGAGCTGATGGATCGCCTGCAGAAGGTCGGCGAGTACTTGCGCTTCCAAAGCTCGCTCGAGCCGCGCATCAGCGAATTCGTCATGTGCGTGGTGTCGCGGCAGTGGACGCAGCAGTTCGAATGGGCGGTGCATGTGCCGCTCGCGTTGGAAGCGGGCGTGAAATCCGAAACGATCGAGGCGCTCGCCGACGGACGCCGCCCGGTTGGCATGGCGAGCGATGAAGCCCTCGCCTACGACTTCTGCACCGAGCTGGAACGCAACCGCGGTGTGAGCGAAGCGACCTACCGGCAAACCGTCGCCGAGTTCGGCGAGCGCGGCCTGATCGACCTGCTGGGGCTCGTCGGCTACTTCACGACCGTGTCGATGGTGATGAACGTCGCGCACACGCCGGCGCCGCCGGGCGGCTGTGCGTTACCGCACGTTTCGCCTCCATAGCGCGCGCATTTCGCATCGCAATGGACAATGCGATAAGACGAACCGCTTCGCGTGTAATTAAATCTGGCCCCTTCTGGGCCCACAAAAAAAATTCTTCCGGCTCACCTCGCAGGGACGCTCGCTGTGGGCTCGTCGCGACACCGTGCCGCTGCCGCTCGAGTATCGGCGCGTGCTCGGCCTGGTCGACTACGACGGGCATGCGAGCGTCATTCGCAGCTATCTCGGGCGATATCCCGGCCACGTCGTCGATGAATGGCTTACGGAGTTCGAGGCGCGGCGCCTGATCGAAGCGATCTCGCCTGGCGAGGTCGAGCTGTCGCGCGTGGCGAGGAGAATGGAACCGCCGCCCCTCGAGCCGGAAGACCGGGAGGTCATCGAGCGGGACGTGGCGTTCGCGGACATCTCG
>DATMIG010000128.1:0-3692 GCA_035554335.1 Burkholderiales bacterium | reverse complement strand
AGCGTATCCAGGTCGCGGACATAGCGCTGCGCGCCATCCATACGCCCGGCCACGCCTCGAACCATCTGTGCTACCTGCTCGAAGAGACGCGCATGCTCTTCACGGGCGACCACGTCATGCAGGGCTCGACAGTGGTGATCAACCCGCCCGATGGCGACATGCGCGCGTATCTCCAGTCGCTCGAGCGGCTGCTCGACGAGGAGCTCGCCATCATCGCGCCGGGACACGGCTACCTCGTCGGCGCGCCGCACAAGGAGATCCGGCGCCTCATCGCGCACCGCCTCGCGCGCGAGGAAAAAGTTCTCAATGCGCTCGTCAGGATCGGGCCGGCGTCGATCGAGGAGCTGCTGCCGCTCGTGTACGACGACGTGCCGGCGCGCATCCACAAATGGGCTGCACGTTCCCTGACCGCGCACCTCGACAAGCTCACGGCCGAGCAGCGGGTACGCACCTCGGGCGAGCGGTACGCGCTGGTACAATGATTTCCCATGGCTGACAACGACAAGACCGTACGGATGGTGACTAACCTCGACCGCCCCGCGGTCGAAGGCAAGCTCGCCGAAGTGCGCAAGGCCGCGCAGTCCGCCAACCTCGCCGAGCTCGCGTCGATGTTCAACGGCGTCGAGGGCATGCCGAAGGCGCAGATCGAGCAGCGGGTGGCGAACGCGCTCAAATGGCTCGCCGACAAGCCGCAGCACAACCGCATCGCCACCGACCTCGAGCTGGTCGAGCTGAATCTCAAGAACCTCAAATAAGCAGCTTCGACTACGATCTATTCACCATAGGCGGCGGCTCCGGCGGCGTTCGCGCGAGCCGGGTGTCCGCCTCGTACGGCGCGAAGGTCGCCGTCGCCGAGTCCGATCGCTTCGGCGGCACGTGCGTCAACGTCGGCTGCATTCCGAAGAAGCTCTTCTCCTATGCCGCGCACTGGCGCGAGGAGTTCGAGATCGCCCAGGCGTATGGCTGGACGACCGCCGAGCCCAAGTTCGACTGGCCGACGCTTCTCAGGAACAAGGACAAGGAGATCGCGCGCTTAAACGCGATCTACGAGCGCATCCTTCATGTCGCCGGCGTTGCCATCCATCGCGGGCGCGCCACCATCCTCGACCCGCACACGGTCGAAGTGGAAGGGAAGAAATACCGGGCGAAGCACATCCTCGTCGCCACCGGCTCCTGGCCGGTGATCCCGCCGATCGAGGGCCGCGAGCTCGCCATCACCTCGAACGAAGCGTTCCACCTCGAGCGGTTGCCGAAGCGCGCGCTGGTGGTCGGCGGCGGCTACATCGCGCTCGAGTTCGCCTCGATCCTCCATGGCCTCGGCGTGGAGACGGTGCTCTCCTATCGCGGCAAGCGCCTGCTGCGCGGCTTCGACGCCGAGATCGGCGACAAGATCGCCGACGAGATGCGCCACAAGGGCCTCTCGATCCACTTCGGCGGCGAGCCGGCGAAGATCATCCGGCACGCCGACTGCCTGGAGGTCTGCTACACCGACGGCCCGCACCAGAAGACGGATCTGGTGCTCTTCGCCACCGGCCGCCGCCCGAGCACCGCGCACCTCGGGCTGGAAGCGGCCGGCGTGAAGCTCGGGCCGGACGGCGCGATCCTCGTCGACAGGTATTCGAAGACCAACATCGACTCCATCCACGCCATCGGCGACGTCACCAATCGCATCAACCTCACGCCGGTCGCAACCGCCGAGGCGATGTGGCTCGCGCGCACGCTGTTCAAGGGTGAGCCGACGCCGATCGATCACGAGAACGTGCCGACCGCCGTCTTCGCGCATCCGAACCTCGCCACCGTGGGGTTGAGCGAGGAGAAAGCGCGCGAGCGCCATGGCGCGGTCGACATCTACAAGGCCTATTTCCGCCCGCTCAAGCTCACGCTCACCGAGCGCAAGGACCGCACGTTCATGAAGCTGATCGTCGACCAGAAGAGCCAGAAGGTGGTCGGCGCGCACATGATCGGCCCCGACGCCGGCGAAGTGATCCAGGGCATCGCCATTGCCGTGAAGCTCGGCGCGACCAAGCAGCAGTTCGATTCCACGATCGGCATCCACCCCACGGTGGCGGAAGAGTTCGTCACCATGCGCGACAAGGCTTCGTAGGGGGAAATAAATGGGGACAGACCCCATTTATCGCTTGGCGGTCTTCCTGGCCGCATGCTTTTTCCTGAACACCGCGGCTGCGGCCGACGGCCTGCCCGACCTCACCACCGCCGACGGCGGGCACTACTACGGCTCGCTGCGCGACGGGAAGCCGAACGGCCGCGGGCGCTTGGAGTGGGACAACGGCGCGCTCTACGAAGGCAACTTCCAGGACGGCGTCTACCACGGACGCGGGCGCTTCGTCGGCGCCGACGGACGCCGCTACGAGGGCGAGTTCGCCAACGGCCTCTTCGACGGTCGCGGGCGCTTCGAGTCGCCGCGCGGCGAGATCTACGAAGGCGACTTCGAGAAGGGCGAGTTCACCGGCTACGGCACGTGGAGCCGTCCGGACGGTGCGCGCTATCGCGGCGGCTTCCTCAAGGGCCGCATGCACGGCGAAGGCCGCTACTCCGACGGCCAGGGCGAGGTCTACGAGGGCGAGTTCGTCGACGGCGTATTCAAGCCGCTCCTCGCGCAGCGCAAGCTTCTCGATGCGGCGCTCACCGGCATCGCGCGCGGCCGCGCGGGCACGATCGAGCTCTATCTGCTCGCGGTCGGCGGCGACGGCACGCAGGAAGTCTTCCGCCGCGAAGTCGAGTTCGTGAAGCAGGAGTTCGACCAGCGCTTCGGGACCAGGAGCCGCTCGGTGGCCCTCGCCAACAGCAAGAGCGCTTCGCTTCCGATGGCGAGCGTCTCGACGATCGGCGAGGCGCTCGGCACGCTCGCCGGGCGCATGAACCGCGACGAGGACATCCTGTTCCTGTTCCTGACGAGCCACGGCACGACGACGCACGAGCTCAAGCTCCAGCAGCCGGGCTTCGCGCTGCGCGACCTGCCGGCGGCGGAGCTGGGGCGGATGCTGCGCCGGAGCGGCATCCGCTGGAAGGTGGTCGTCGTCTCGGCCTGCTACTCCGGCGGCTTCATCGACTCGCTGCGCGACGACAACACCCTCGTCATCACCGCCTCCCGCTACGACCGCTCCTCCTTCGGCTGCACCGACGACGCGCAGATGACCTACTTCGGCCGCGCCTTCTTCAAGGAAGCGCTGCCGCAGAGCCGCACCTTCCAGGAAGCCTTCGAAAAGGCCGACGAGCTCGTCGCCGACTGGGAGCGCAAGGACCAGCCCAAGGAGCCGCGCTCCCTGCCGCAGCTGCGCTCGGCCGCGCCAATCGAGGCGCAGCTGGAGCGGTGGGCGGCGCAGAAATAATGGGGTCAGACCCCATTTATTTCCGGGCCCGTAAGTTGCAAGCGTCCGTCCAGTTACAGGAGAGACGCCATGCCCCGCCACGAGTCGGTCTGGTCCGCTACCGCCGCGCTGCCTGACTGCGCGCCCCTGCGCGAAAACATCCACGCCGATGTCTGCGTCATCGGCGCCGGCATCGCCGGGCTGTCGACGGCCTATCACCTCTGCAAGGCCGGCAAGTCCGTCGCGGTGCTGGACGACGGTCCGCTCGCCTCCGGCATGACGCGCATGACCACCGGGCACCTGACGAATATGCTCGACGACCGCTACTTCGAGCTCGAGAAGGTGCGCGGCGCCGAGGCGATC
>DATMIG010000127.1:0-6296 GCA_035554335.1 Burkholderiales bacterium | reverse complement strand
GACGACCAAGTCGGCGACAAGAAGAAGGCTTGCGACAAGGAAGCGAAGGCGCAGCGCGACCAGGCCAAGGCGCAGGCGAAGAAGCAGTCGCAGCAGGCGAGTGGCGACGAGGGCCAGTCCGGCGCGACCGGCGGCACGGCTAAATAACCAACCAAGCGGGCCCCCGCCTTCGCGGGGGCGACGCCTACGACCCGCTAAACCAGTTGTAGCCCTTGTCTTCCCAATAACCGCCGGGATATTCGTTGGTCACGAAGATGGCGCTGATGTGCTTCGGGTTCTTGAAGCCGAGCTTGGTCGGCACGCGCAGCTTCATCGGATAGCCGTACTTCGGCGGCAGCAGCTCGTCGGCGAACCTGAACGAGAGCTGCGTCTGCGGGTGCAGCGCGGTCGCCATGTCGATCGAGCCGTAGTAGTCGTCGGCGCACTGGAAGCCGACGTACTTCGCCGTCGTGTCGGCGCCGACGCGCTGCAGGAAGTCGGAGAAGCGCACCCCGCTCCACTTGCCGATCGCGGCCCAGCCCTCCACGCAGATGTGGCGCGTGACCTGCGACACCTGCGGCAGCGCATACAGCTCCGGCAGCGTCCACGGCTTCTTCTCCGCGATCTTGCCGGCGAGCTCCAGCTTGTACGACGAGCCGTCGATCACGCGGACCTCGTCCTCGCTGTAGTAGCCGTTGAAGGGGAATGGCTTGGTGATGCGGCTTTCCGGAAATTCCGGCGCGAGGCGGTTCGGATTGAAGAGCCACTCCTGCGCGCGATCGTTCCAGCCGGACATCGCCATCAGCACGCGCTGCACGCTCTCCTGGTCGGTAAGCTCGCAGCCGGCGAGCAGCGTCAGCGCGCCGAGCGAGAGTCCCTGGCGCAGGAAGAGGCGCCGCTCGACATTGATCAGCTCCTTGGTGCGCTCGATATTGGATTTCATGTCCGTGTCCTTCCGGTGATCATGGTCGGGAACGTGCGCGGCACGAGCGCGACCATCACCACGTGAACCAGCACGATAAGCGCGACCGCGCTCATCGCGAAGAAATGCAGGTACCGCGCGCCCTCGTAGTCGCCCATCAGCGAGGCGAGCCAGTAGAGCTGCACCGGCTTCCAGATCGCGAGCCCGGTCGCGACGAGCAGGCAGAGGAAGAAGATGAGCGCGACGTAGGCCGCGCGCTGCGCGGCGTTATAGACGCTGAGGTCCTCGTGCGCGAGGTGTCCGCGCAGCGCCTGACCGATGTCGCGCACCACCGCCGCGGGGGAGATGGGCAGGAGCTTGCGGCGGAAATGGCCGCTGAAGATGCCGTACAGGACGTAGACCAGGCCGTTCGCCACGAAGAGCCACAGGCCGGCGAAGTGCCATTGCAGCGCGCCGGCGAGCCAGCCGCCGAGCGTGATGCTGTCCGGAAAGGAGAAGCCGAAGAGCGGCGACGCGTTATAGATCTGCCAGCCGCTCGTGATCATGATCAGAACGGCCAGGACGTTCAGCCAGTGCGTGATGCGCACCACCAGTGGATGGATCAGCATGGTCCGTTGGTCGGCGGCCATCGCCTAACCTTACACCCTTATTCCACCTTGACGCCGGCCCGGCGGATGACCTCGCCCCACTTCGCATGCTCGGTGCGCACGAAGGCGGCGAATTCGGCCGGCGACGCGGACGGCGTGATCTCGGCGCCGATGCTCGCCATGCGCTCGACAACCTCCTTGCTCCGCACACCTTTCACCAGGATGTCGTGCATGCGGCTGACCTGCTCCAGCGAGAGACCGGCCGGGCCGCCGAAGCCGAACCAGGGTGATGCGCTGATCGACGGAAAACCCGACTCCGCAGCCGTTGGCACATTGGGCAGCAGGGCCGAGCGATGGCGGGAGAGCATGACGATGGGCTTGAGCTTGCCGCCCTTCATGTTGGGATACGCCAGTGTGAGCGAGCTCTCGAAGCTCAGCGTGAGGGCGCCCGCGAGCAGGTCCTGCGAAAGCTGCGCGGTGCCCTTGTACGGCACGTGCACGAGCTTGATGCCGGCGGCGTTCTGCAGCATCTCGGCCGCGAGATGGGGCACGGTGGCGACACCCGGCGTGCCGTACGCGACCTTAGCCGGGTTCGCCCGCGCATAGGCGACGAGCTCGGCGAGCGTGTTCGCCGGGAAACTCGGATGCGCGGCGATCAACGGCGTCGTTTCCACGAGGTTCGTGATCAGCGAGAAATCCATGAACGGCTCGAACGGCACCGGGCCGAGGTGCGGCGCGGTGGCGAGCGTGATCGCCGTCATGCCGATCGTGTAGCCGTCCGGCGCCGACTTCGCGAGCGCGCCGAGCCCCACGGTGCCGCCGCCACCTGGCCGGTTGTCGACGACGACCGGCTGGCCGAGCGCGTCGGAGAGGATCTTGGCCGCCGTGCGGCCGATGAGATCCGTCGGGCCGCCCGGCGGGAACGGCACGATGAGGCGCATCGGCTTCGACGGCCACGGCTGCGCATGGGCGACGCACGCCCACAAGGCGAGGACGATCGTGATGAGTCTTACTTGCGCCGCCACGTCGTCGTCCCCCCCTTGTCTTCCAGCACGATGCCCTGCTCCAGCAATTCCTGGCGAACGTGGTCCGCCTCGGCGAAGTTCTTGTTCTTGCGCGCAGCTTGACGCGCGGCGATGCGCTCGTTGATCCAGTCTTCCGATACGCCCGCCGGCGCGGCGCGCAGGAAGTCGTTCGGCTCGCGCTGCAGGAGGCCGAGCACGCCGCCAAGCGCTTTCAGCTGCGTGGCCGCGGCGGCGTCACCTTGGAAAACCTTGTTGGCGAGCTGGAACAGCTCCGCGATCGCCTCGGGCGTACCGAAGTCGTCATCCATCGCCTCCTTGAAGCGAGCGGCGTGCGCTTCGGCCCAGTCGATCGAAGCATTCCGGGCAGGGACGTCGCGCAGCGCGGTGTACAGGCGCGTGAGCGATGCCTTGGCGTCCTCGAGGTTGGCATCGGTGTAGTTCACCGGGCTGCGGTAGTGCGCACGCAGGATGAAGAAGCGCACGACCTCGGCGTCGTAGTGCTTGAGCACGTCGCGCAGGATGAAGAAGTTGCCGAGCGACTTCGACATCTTCTCGTCCTGCACCCGGATGAACTCGTTGTGCATCCAGTACCTGACGAACGGCTTGCCGGTCGCGCCCTCGGACTGCGCGATCTCGTTCTCGTGGTGCGGGAACTGGAGGTCCATGCCGCCGCCGTGGATGTCGAACTGCTCGCCGAGGAGAGTGCAGCTCATGGCCGAGCACTCGATGTGCCAGCCGGGACGTCCGTCGCCCCACGGCGAAGGCCACTTCGGCTCCTCGGGCTTCGCGCGCTTCCAGAGCACGAAGTCGAGCGGGTCCTCCTTCGCCGCATCGACATCTACGCGCTCGCCGGCGCGCAGGTCGTCGAGCGACTTGCCGGAGAGCTTGCCGTAGCCGGGGAAGCGGCGCACCGCGTAGTTCACGTCGCCGGAGCCGGCGTGGTAGGCCAGTTTCTTCTGCTCGAGGCGACGAATCAGGTCGAGCATCTGCGGCACGTACTGCGTGGCGCGCGGCTCGTGGTCGGGCTTCTCCACGCCGAGCGCGGCCGCATCCTCGTCCATCGCCTGGATGAAGCGCGCGGTCACGGCCTCGACGGGCTCGCTCTTCTCCGCCGCGCGCTTGATGATCTTGTCGTCGATGTCCGTGATGTTGCGGACGTAGGTGACCTTGAAGCCGCTCGCGCGCAGCCAGCGGCGCACCATGTCGAACACCACCATGAAGCGCGCGTGTCCGAGGTGCATGTAGTCGTAGACGGTGATGCCGCAGACGTACATGCGCACCTCGTTCGGCCGTAGGCTGACGAACGGCTGCTTGGACCGGCCGAGCGTGTTGAAGATTTTCAGGTTTCGGATTGTGAAGCGGCGGGGGTTGGTCTAGAATCCAAACCCTTCGTAGGGCCTTGAAAATATTAACACAATGCTGAATTCAAACGCCCCGCGCGAAGTCCTGCGCCGGGCGCTCGTCTGCATTTTCGCGCTCGCCTGCTTCGGCGTCGCCTGGGCGCAGTCGGATGAGCTCCAGGAGGCGTCCCGGCTGCTGAAGGCGGGTCAGCGCGACCAAGCCCTCGAGCGCGTGAACAAGGCGCTTGCCGCCAATCCGCGCGATGCGCAGGCGCGCTTCATGAAGGGCCTCATCTACACCGAGCAGGGCAAGCAGGCCGAGGCGATCGATATCTTCACCAGGCTCACGCAGGACTATCCGAACCTGCCCGAGCCGTACAACAACCTCGCGGTTATCTACGCGAGCCAGGGCCAGTACGACAAGGCGCGCACGGCGCTCGAGCAATCCATCCGCACGCACCCGAGCTACGCCACGGCGTACGAGAACCTCGGCGACGTCTACGCCAAGCTGGCGAGCCAGGCGTACGGCAAGGCGCTGCAGCTCGACGCGGCGAACACCGGCGCGCAGAACAAGCTTTCGCTGGTGAGAGAACTGGTGCGCGAGCCGGCTTCGAGCGCGACGAAGGAAGCGCCCAAGGAGGCTCCTGCAGCGGCCAGGCCGGCGCCGGTGCCTCCGGTGGCGGCGGTGCAGAAAACACCCGAGCCGGCCGCGCCGGCCAATGCCGACGTCCTGAAGAGCATCGAGGCGTGGGCGCAGGCATGGTCGAAGAAGGACATGGACTCCTACCTCGCCCACTACGCGAAGGACTTCAAGACGCCGGGCGGAGAGTCGCGCGCCGACTGGGAGAAGAGCCGCCGCGTCCGGATCACCGGCGCGAAGTCCATTTCCGTGGCCGTCGACTCGCCCAAGGTGACCATGAAGGGGCCTCAGGAAGCCTCCGTCACCTTCAGGCAAACTTACCGGTCGGACAAGCTCAGCACCCGCAGCCTGAAGACGCTGGAATTGGTCCAGGCAGAGGGCAAGTGGTTGATTAAGGAAGAGAAGACAGGGAAGCGATGAAGCGCCTGGCCTTACTGATGGCATTCCTGTGCGGGACGGCGTTTGCCGCCACGCCGGAAGACCGTCTGTCCGGCGTTTTCGCGGCCGTCGAGGCGAACAAGCTCGACGAGGCGCTGAAGCGCGTCGATGCGCTGATCGCCGACTACCCGAACTTCCGCCTCGCCTACCTCGTGCGCGGCGATCTCCTGCTCGCGCGCACCCGGCCGCTCGAAGGCTTCGGCAACGTGGTGAAGACCGTGCCGCAGGATCGCGTCGACGACCTGCGCGCCGAGGCGCTCGCCCGGCTGCGCGCGCAGCGCGACAAGCCCGGCGAGGACTGGCTGCCCCGCTATGTCCTGCAGCTCAACCCGGAGCAGAAGCACGCGCTCGTAGTGGATTCGCGCCGCTCTCGCCTCTACGTGTTCGCCAACGCCGGCGGCAAGCCGAAGCTCGTCGCCGACTACTACGTGACGCTCGGCAAGAAAGGCGTCGACAAGTCGCGCGAAGGTGACCAGAAGACCCCGCTCGGCGTCTACACCGTCATCGCCAACCTGCCGCGCAGCAAGCTCACGGACTTCTACGGCTCGGGCGCCTTCCCGATCAACTACCCGAACGAGTGGGACAAGCGCCAGGGCCGCAATGGCCACGGCATCTGGCTGCACGGCGTGCCGTCGAACCTGTACAGCCGCCCGCCGCGCGCGAGCGACGGCTGCATCGTGCTCTCCAACCCGGACCTCGACGCGCTCGGCCGCCAGCTGCAGGTCGGACTCACGCCGGTGATCATCGCCGACCAGATCGAGTGGGTGGATTCGGTGGCGCTCGACCGCGACCGCGCGAGCCTCGCCGCCGCCATCGAGCAGTGGCGCGCCGACTGGCAGAGCCGCGATACCGACAAATACCTTTCGCACTACTCCGAGCGCTTCGCGAGCGGCAGCCAGGACCTGCGTGCCTGGTCGGCGCACAAGCGCAACGTGAATGCCGGCAAGACGTGGATCAAGATCGGCCTGTCGCGCGTCTCGATGCTGCGCTACCCGCGCGAGCGCGACGTGGTGGTCGTCACCTTCGACCAGGACTATCGCTCCGCCGGCCTCGCCAACGTGATGCGGAAACGCCAGTACTGGGTGAAGGAAGGCGACCGCTGGAAGATTCTTTACGAAGGAGCCGTATGAAGCTTTCGCACCTGTTCATGCTGTCCGCTGCTGCAGTCGTGCCGATGGGCACCGCCGGCGCCGCCGAGCCGCAGGTCGACGTCAAGACGTCGATGGGCAGCTTCCGCGTCGAGCTCTACCCGGAGAAGGCGCCGAAGTCGGTCGAGAACTTCCTGCAGTACGTGAAGTCGGGCCACTACAACGGCACCATCTTCCACCGCGTCATTCCCGGCTTCATGGTGCAGGGCGGCGGCAT
>DATMIG010000126.1:0-3741 GCA_035554335.1 Burkholderiales bacterium | reverse complement strand
AGCTGGCAGCCGGTCTTCGCCACCTCGGCGATCAGCTTCTCGATCGCTGCCAGCCGCTCCGGACGCCGGTTCACCGAGCGGATGTAGATGACGCGGATGCGGTTCGGATATCGGCGCACGATGTCGCGGTAGACCTCCGGGTCGCTCTCGCCGCTGTCGCCGATCAGGATGAACGGCAGCCGCGGATACGCCTGCAGGAGGGCGGCTATCGCGACGCACTTGTGGTCGCGCGGCATGCGCAGGCCGAAATTGCGCAGGAAGAGCGGACCCTCGGGTAGCGCCTGCAGCTCGAGGTACTCGGCGAGCGGCACGTACAGGTTCCAGGGGCTCTTCGAGACGTAGAAGAACGGATTGCGGCCGGCGTGCAGCGCGCGATAGAAGGCGCCGATGCCTTCAAACGGCTTGCGGCTGTACGCGTTCGAGAACGCCACGGTGAGCAACATGCGGATCTTGCTCATCACGTGGCTGTAGACCACCGTATCGTCGATGTCGCTCACCACGGCGAACTGCGCGTTGTCCGGCGGCACCAGCACGCGCCCGATGGCTTTCACGTTCGTGTCGGGGATGGCGAGCTCGACCTCGTGCCAGCCGGCCTTGCGCGGCCCCGGCCCGAGCTCGACGCGGAAGTAGCCTTCGCGATCGGCACGCAGCCGCGTCTCGGCTCCGTTGAAGCGCGCGAGGAGCGGCGCGAACGGCACCTCGTCGGACTCGATGCGCTTCACGAACGCCGCGAAGTTGCGCCAGCGGCGCTCGCCGGCGCGCGCGGGACGGATGCGCTCGTCCTCCAGCACGCGGCCGGGGAGGATCAGCCGGTCCCTCGTCCCGTACCCGCGGTAGGGGAGGATTATTTGATCGGCGTGTTTTGGTCTTGCACCATGAGCCATGCGTTGCCCTGGCGCTCGAAGACGAGGGTGAGGTAGCTCTCGCTCGATTTCCCGCCTTCGCGGTAGTCGAGGTGCAGCACGGCGACGCCGAGGCTGCCGCCCTCGTAGATTTCCAGCGGCTTGGCGGTCAGCGTCCAGCCCTGCATCGCGAACCACGCGCGGTGCGCTTCCATGAAGTCGCCCTTGGTGCGCTTCAGCTTGCCGTCGGCCATGATGAGGATCAGGTTGTCGGCGATGGTTTCGCCGAGCGTGTCCAGGTCGCGCGTCTCGATGGCCAGCAGGTGCCGGCCGAGCGTTTCACGGAAGTTCATCTTTGGACGAGAGAAGACAGCAGCCAGGAGACGAGGCTGAACACGATGGAAGCGCCGACGGCGTGCCAGAAGCCGAGCACCTGGAAGCCTTCCACCAGGTGCGCGACGCCTAAGAAGATGAGGCCGTTGATCACGAAGATGAAGAGGCCGAGCGTGAGGATGGTCGCCGGCAGCGTCAGCAGGATCAGGATCGGCCGGATCACGGCGTTGGCAAGCCCGAGGAGCGCCGCGGCGATGAGCGCGGTGCCGAAGCTCTCGACGTGCACCGACGGCATCAGGTAGGCGACCGCCAGCAGGGCTACGGTGTTAACGATCCAGACGAGGAGGAGGCTCAGCACGCGTCCGTGCCGAGGCAATTCTTATTCCCAGAGGGCTACCGGCATGGGCAGGCCGGCGTAGTCCCTCTGGGTAAGCGGACCGTTGGCCTGGATGCCGAACTTCTCCAGCACCGAGATGATCTGGCGCGCGTGCTGCGCGGAGTGCCAGGTACAGCGTTCCATGACGTGATGTAGCGGTTGCTCGCCGTAGTAGGTCTGCAGCTTGGCGCTCGCCGCCCGGTCGCCTTCGCGCTTCCACCAGCGCTCGAGGCGCTCCGCCACCGATTTGCCGTAGGCCGCGATCTGGGCGGTCGTCGTCACCGACGGAGGCGGCGGCGCGTTGTACACGGCGGTCAGATCCTGCACGCCGTTCTCGATCGCCTGCAGGAAGGAGTCGGGCACCTGGTAGACGTGATAGGCGAGGTCACGGATGCTGCGGTCGCGGCCGGGCGTGGCGCGCTCGCCGAGGCGCTCGGGCGGGATCTGCATCACGTGGCGCTGCGCGGCGGCGAGCACCGTGCGCCACTTGTCCATCAGCGCGGCGGGCGGCAGGCGCTGGAAGTCGACCTTGCGGCCGATGAACTCCGAGACGTCGGCGAGCTCCTGCGCGAACACGTAGTCCTTGCCGCGCGCGACGACCGGCACCGTGCGCACACCGAGCTCGCGCAGCTCGTCCATCGCCTCCGGCTTCGCCGAAACATTGATCGACTCGTAATCGACGCCGAGCTTGCTCAGGAACTCCTTCACCTTGACGCAGCTCGAGCAGCCCGGGCGCCAGTAAACCTTTAATGGGGTCAGATCAACATTCGCGGACATTGGGAATAGAAGCCTTCAGGGGTTATCGCGGCTTCCTGTAATACTGATCTGCCCCCATTTATTTGGCTACCACCACGCCTTTCACGCCATGCTTGTCGATGATCTTCGCCGCGAGCCCGCTCTTCCTGACGTCGTCTGCAAACTTGCGCAGATAGTCGGCCACGCCGGCGCGGCCCTTGGGCGCGCCGATCGATTGCTGCACGCCGGTGATCTGTCCCTCGAGCACCCGCGAGCCGGGCGTGCGCGCCTGTTCTTCGACGAGCTTCGGCTTGAGCCCGCCGAGCGCCTCGAGCTTCTGCGCCATGAAGAGGTCGTAGGAAGCGGAAATGCCTTTCGCGCGCACCAGCTGCGCTTTTTTCAGATTCCGCGTGAGCCAGAGGTCATACGCGCTGCGCTCGGAGACGGCGACGCGCACGCCTTCGCGATCCACGTCCGCGATCTGCTGGATCGGCGAGCCGGCGGGCACGAGGAAGGTGACCGGGATCTCGAGGTAAGGCGAGCTGAAGTCGACCTCGTTGGCGCGCTGCGGCTCGTTGCCGAGGAAGCCGATGTCGACCTGGCCGGCCTTCACCGCGTCGAAGAGCTTGCCGGCGGCGTCGAACTTCACGAACTCGAACGGCAGCCCGGCGCGCTTCGCGAGCTCGCGGCCGAGGTCCGGCGCGATGCCGCGCGGATCGCCGTTCGGCTCGTCGCCGGAGACGATGAGGAAGTTGGAGTAATTGAGGCCGATGCGCAGTTTCCCGCTGGGGGCGAGCTCTTGGTTCATGGATTGGCGGCGTAGAAGAGGTTGGTCATGCTTTTGATGTCCAGCATTCTGAACTGCCGGAAGCCCGCTTCGCGCACCAGTTTCTCAGTCTGGCCGGGTCCCATGCAGGTCCCCAGGCCCGGCCCGCCGCGCGCGAGCGATTGCGTCATGCAGTGGAAGAGGCTGAAGCCGTAGAACATCGTCGCCACCGGATTCAGGTTGTCTTCCAGCCGGTCGGCGGCCTTCGGCTCGATGATGAAGAGCGTGCCGCCCGGCTTCACCAGCGAGTGCACGCGCTTCAGCGTCTCCACCGGCGCGGCGAGGTCGTGCACGCAGTCGCAGACGGTGACCAGGTCGAATTGCCCGCCCGGCACTTCCGTGCCGAAGCGGATGTCCATGCCTTTCGCTCCCTCGCGGGCGCGGGCGATGGACTGCGCATCGACGTCGTAGCCTTCGACCTGCGCCGCGGGAAACGCTTTCTTGATCGCCATCGCCACGCGTCCCGAGCCGCAGCCGAAGTCGAGCATGCGCCCGCCAGCCGCGAGCTTCGCCGTCACCTCCGGCAGCGACTTCAGCCAGTAGCTCGCGAAGCGCTCCTCGTATTGCCCGCGGTTGATGAGGTCGAGCGCGGTGATGCAATCCGGACCGAACTGCTCGAACGGCACGCC
>DATMIG010000125.1:0-14513 GCA_035554335.1 Burkholderiales bacterium | reverse complement strand
CCAGGGCGGATCGCCGCAAGGCCTGCTTTTCCCGGCGAGCTTGGCGCGTGCCGGGGGCTACGTCTACATCACGAACCTGTCGCTCGATCTGACGAAGATTGCAGGGCAGTCGGTCGACAGCCAGTGGGCGGCGCAGGTCACCCGCCACACGATCAGCCGCATTCGCTCGACGCTGCCTTAGGCGATCACTCCGTTGCGGTCGGTCGCGCGGCGGCCGGCCGCACGGGTGCGCCGGTCGCGCCGCCACAGCTGCTCGATGCAGTAGCGCCCGCCACCGTGGGCGGCGAGGAAGACGAAGCCGCCCACGATCGCCACGTTCTTGAAGAAGTTGATCTGCTGCATCTGGCGCGCCGCGCCCGGCGCATATTCCCAGAAGCGGTGCGCGATCAGCGTGGCGAGCACGGTGAAGGCGAGAAGCACGACCGAGGCGAAGCGCACCTGGACCCCGAGAAGCAGCGCCAGGCCGCCGAGAAACTCGATGGTGGCGCCGATCGGCGCCATGACCGGCGCAAACGGCACGCCGCGCCCGTCGATGTTGTAGATAAACGCCTGCAGGTTCATCAGCTTGGAGAACCCCGAGGGCAGGAAGAGCGCGGCGAAAGCCACCCGGCCAATCAGCAGGGCCAGGTCGTTTACCGCCGCGGCCGGCGTGCGGTCCATGGCCGTGCCTCAGCAATCTTCGTACGCGGCACATTTCTAGCTTCGGTGCGCCATTCCCCCGGAGGACATGCCATGGCAGCAGACCTGATCACCATTCTTGGAATCGCCGGCAGCCTGCGCAAGGAGTCGTGGAACAAGGGCGCGCTGCGCGCGGCGCAGGCGCTCTGCCCCGACGGCTCGAAGATCGAGCTCTACGACATTTCCCGCCTGCCGCTCTTCAACCAGGACGAGGAGAAGAATCCGAACCCGGCGGTGGCCGACTTCAAGAAGGCGATCCGCGCGGCCGACGCGATCCTGATCTCGACGCCCGAATACAACTACAGCATTCCCGGCGTGCTGAAGAACGCGATCGACGTCGCCTCTCGCCCCTATGGCGACAACGCCTGGAACGGCAAGCCGTGCGCGATCATGAGCGCGGCGATGAGCATGGGCGGCGGCGTGCGCGCGCAGTACCACCTGCGCCAGTCGTTCGTCTTTCTCAACATGGACGCGGTGCTGCAGCCGGAAGTGGCGATCGGCAACGGCATGCAGCGCTTCGACGCGCAGGGCAATCTGAACGACGAAACGTCGAAGAAGCTGATCGCGCAGCTGCTGCAGAACCTGGTGGCCAAGGTGCGGCTGACCCGCCAGCAGCCGATAAAGGCCGCCGCCTGAGCCTAAGTGGGGTCAGACCCCGATCAGCTTTACCCAAAGAAGCGCCGCCACCGTCTTGGCGTCGGTGATGCGGCCGTCCTTCACCATGGCGATCGCTTCGTCGAACGGCACCACCATCGTCTCGACGAACTCGCCGGCGTCGAGCTGCGCGCCGCCGGTCTTCTCGAGCTGGCGCGCGATGAAGAGGTCGATCGCCTCGTTGGTATAGGCGATCGCCGTGTGGATGGTGGCGAGGTGCTTCCATTCGCGCGCGGCGTAGCCGGTCTCCTCCAGCAGCTCGCGCTTCGCGGTCTCGAGGTGCGGCTCGCCCGGCTCGAGCTTGCCGGCGGGTACCTCGATGAACACCTTGTGGTGCGGATAGCGGAACTGGCGCTCGAGGAGGATCGAGCCGTCGTCGAACAACGGCACGATCGCCACCGCGCCCGGGTGCTTGATGTACTCGCGCTGGCCGTGGCTGCCGTCGGGCAGGCGCACGTCGTCGCGATAGACCTTCAGCAGGTTGCCGTCGAAGACCTGCTCGCCGGAAACGTGATGCTCGGTCAGGTCCTTCACAGGGCGGCGACGGCCGCCACGCAAAGCGCCATCAGGCCCTGCGGCAGGATGCCCAGGATGAGCAGGAAGAGCCCGTTGAGGGAAATGACGAAGCGGCCGACCGGGCGGCGAGGCACGGCGGCGGTCTCGCCGACCGGCTCATCGAAGTACATCAGCTTCACGACGCGCAGGTAGTAGAACGCGCCGACGAGCGAGAGCAGCACCGCGGCCACGGCGAGCCAGACGTGCCCGGCCGCGACCGCCGCCTGGAACACGGCGAGCTTGGCGTAGAAGCCGGCCGTCGGCGGGATGCCGGCGAGCGAGAACATGATGATCATCATCAGCATCGCGTGCCACGGGCTGCGGCGGTTGAGGCCCTTCATGTCGTCGAGGTTCTCGCAGTCGAAGCCGGCGTGCGAGAGGTAGAGCAGCATGCCGAACGAGCCCACCGTCATGATCGTGTAGATGATCATGTAGAAGAGCGACGCGCTGTAGGCGTCGGGCCGGTTCATGCCGTTGGCGCCGACCCAGCCGGACAGCAGGCCGAGCAGCATGAACCCCATGTGCGCGATCGCCGAGTAGGCGAGCATGCGCTTGAGATTGCTCTGCGCGATGGCGGTGATGTTGCCGAGCGCGATGGAGAGGATGGCGAGCAGCGCCAGCATCTGCTGCCAGTCGGGCGCGAGCGCCGGCAGCGCGTTCACCAGCATGCGGATCATCATCGCGAAAGCGGCGATCTTCGGCCCCGAGCTGATGATGAGCGTCACCGGCGTGGTCGCGCCGTGGTACACGTCGGGGATCCACATGTGGAACGGCACCACGCCCAGCTTGAAGGCGAGGCCGGCGACGATGAACACCAGGCCGAAGACGAGCAGGTTGCGGTCGGCGCTGCTCGCCGAGAGGCGCATCACCTGCTGCGCGACCTCGAAGAGCTGCAGCGAGCCGGTGGCGCCGTAGATCATCGAGATGCCGTAGAGCAGCAGGCCCGAGGACAGCGCGCCGAGCACGAAGTACTTCATCGCCGCCTCGGTCGACTGCGCCGAGTCGCGGTTCAGCGCGACGAGCGCATAGAGGCACAGCGACATCAACTCGAGGCCGAGGAACACGGTGAGGAAGCTGCCGGCGCTGATCAGCACCATCATGCCGAGCAGCGAGAAGAGCAAGAGCGAGATGAACTCGCCGCGCAGCAGGCGCCGCTCTTCCAGGTAGCTGCGCGAGTAGACCAGCGCCGCCGATACCGAGAGGTAGCAGACGAGCTTCAGCAGGTTCGCCAGGTGGTCGACGATGAAGTGGCCGTCGAACAGCACCAGGCGGTTGCGCGTGCCCGCGTCCACGAACAGCGTGGCGAGCGCGCAGAGCCCGAGCAGGATCTGGGCGAGCACCACGCTCGTGCGCCGGCCCTCGTCCTTGACGTAAAGGTCGGCGATCATGACCGCGCATGCGCCGACGAGCAGCAGGATCTCGGGCAAGACCGGCGTGTAGTCGAGCCAGTTCATAGCTTGGGCTGCGCGACGTGGCGCAGCAGGTCATTCACCGTGGCGTGCATCACCTCGGTGAAGGGTTTCGGGTATACGCCCATCCAGAGGACGGTGATGGCGAGGAGGCCGAGCACGATGAACTCGCGCACGTTCAGGTCCTTCAGCTTCGCGACATGGTCGTTGGCCACCGGGCCGAAGATGACGCGCTTGTACAGCCACAGCGTGTAGGCGGCGCCCCAGATGAGCGTGGTGGCGGCGACGAAGGCGATCCAGAAGCTCTTCTGCATGGCGCCCATGATCACCATGAACTCGCCGACGAAGCCGCTGGTCGCCGGCAGGCCCGAGTTGGCCATGGCGAAGAGCATCATGAAGGCGGCGAACTTGGGCATGGTATTCACCACGCCGCCGTAGTCGGCGATCTGGCGCGTGTGCATGCGGTCGTAGAGGACGCCCACGCAGAGGAACATCGCGGCCGAGATGAAGCCGTGCGAGATCATCTGCATCAGGCTGCCTTCCACGCCGTAGATATTGAAGATGAAGAAGCCGAGCGTGCAGAAGCCCATGTGCGAGACGGACGAGTAGGCGATCAGCCGCTTCATGTCGGCCTGCACGATCGTGACGAGACCGATGTAGGCGATGGCGATGAGCGAGAGCGCGACCATCAGCCAGGCGAGCTCGCGCGACGCGTCCGGCAGGATCGGCAGCGTGAAGCGCACGAAGCCGTACGCGCCGAGCTTCAGCAGGATCGCCGCCAGCACCACCGAGCCCCCGGTCGGCGCCTCGGTGTGCGCGTCCGGCAGCCAGGTGTGCACCGGCCACATCGGCACCTTGACGGCAAATGCAAACAGAAAACCGAAGAACAGGGCGATCTGCACATTCAGCGCGAGCGGCACCTTGTGCCAGTCCTGGATGGCGAAGCTGCCGCCGGCCTGGTTGTACAGGTACAGCATCGCGATCAGCATCAAGAGCGACCCGAACAGCGTGTAGAGAAAGAACTTGACCGCCGCGTAGACCCGGTTCGGTCCGCCCCAGATGCCGATGATGATGAACATCGGGATCAGCGTGCCCTCGAAGAAGACGTAGAACAGCACCGCGTCCATGGCGGCGAAGACGCCGTTCAGCAGCCCGGACATGATCAGGAACGAGGCGTAGTACTGCGACACCTTGTTCTCGACCACCGTCCAGCCCGCGATCACCACCAGGATGGTGATGAAGGTGTTCAGCAGCACGAAGAGGACGGAGATGCCGTCCACGCCGAGGTGGTAGTTGATGTTGAAGCGCGCGATCCAGTGGTGGAACTCGACGAACTGCATCGCGCTCGTCGAGACGTCGAAGCCGGTATAGAGCGGGATCGTGACGAGGAAGCCGAGGATCGCGCCGAGAAGCGCCGCCGGCCGCGTGAGCGCGCTGCGGTCGCCGAGGGCGAGCACCACCACGCCGGCGACGATCGGTAGCCAGATGGCGAGGGAGAGGATCACCGGCGCAGGAACCAGAAGGCGAGGATCATCACCCCGAAGAGCATGGCCACCGCGTACTGATTGAGGAGTCCGGTCTGGAGCAGGCGCATCACGCCGGAGAACCAGCCGACCACGCGCGCCGAGCCGTTCACCATCACGCCGTCGATCACCGCCTGGTCGCCGCCGCGCCAGAAGCCGCGGCCGAGGTTGCGCGCGCCGCCGGCGAAGAGCCACGCGTAGAGCTCGTCGAAGCCGTACTTGCGCTCGACCAGGGCATAGATCGGTCCGAGCTCCATGGCGATGCGCTTCGGCAGGTCGGTGCGCTTCAGGTAAAGGAACCAGGCCGTCACGATGCCGGCGAGCGCCAGCCAGAACGGCAGCGACACCAGGCCGTGGCCGATGAACGCGAAGAGCCCGTGGTACTCCTCCTCCGCCTTCGGCAGCACGCCGGCGAAGTAGTCGCCGAACACCACCGAGCCGACCACCCAGCCGGCGCACACCGACGGAATCGCGAGCAGCACCAGCGGCACGGTCACCACCCAGGGGGACTCGCGGGGCGCGTGGTGCTCGTCGAAGCGCGGCTTGCCATGGAACGCCATGAATACCAGGCGGAAGGTGTACGCGGCGGTCACGAACACGCACGCGGTGAGGCAGATGTACGCGAAGAGGTGCCCCGGCGTGGTCGAAGCATGCACGCCGGCGATGATCGCGTCCTTCGAGAAGAAGCCGCCGAAGCCGGGGATGCCGGCGCCCGAGATCGAGCCGATGAGCATGGTCCAGTAGGTGATCGGCATGTACTTCCTCAACCCGCCCATGCGCCGCATGTCCTGCTCATGGTGCATCGCGATGATCACCGAGCCTGCGGCGAGGAACATCACCGCCTTGAAGAAGGCGTGCGTCATCAGGTGGAAGATGCCCGCCGAGTAGGCCGAGGCGCCGAGCGCCGCGGTCATGTAGCCGAGCTGCGAGAGCGTCGAATACGCCACCACCCGCTTGATGTCGTATTGCGTGAGCGCGACCAGCGCCATGGACAGCGCGGTGATGGCGCCGATCACCAGGACGACCGAGCGCGCGGTTTCGCTCAGCTCATACAGCGGCGACATGCGCGCCACCATGAAGATCCCCGCCGTCACCATCGTCGCCGCATGGATCAGCGCCGAGATCGGCGTCGGGCCTTCCATCGAGTCGGGCAGCCAGACGTGCAGCGGGAACTGCGCGCTCTTCCCCATCGCGCCGATGAAAAGGAGGATGCAGATGAGGGTCATCGGCGCCTCGCTCTTCTGCGCCGCCGGGAAGACGGCCGCGTAGTCGAGGGTGCCGAAGTGCGCCAGCACCAGCGCGATGCCGAGGAGGAAGCCGAAGTCGCCGACCCGGTTCACCAGAAACGCCTTCAGGTTGGCGTAGATGGCGGTGGGCCGCGTGTACCAGAAACCGATGAGGAGATACGAGACCAGGCCGACCGCTTCCCAGCCGAAGAAGAGCTGCAGGAAGTTGTTCGCCATCACCAGCATGAGCATCGAGAAGGTGAAGAGCGAGATGTAGGAGAAGAAGCGCTTGTAGCCCGGGTCGTCGTGCATGTAGCCGATGGTGTAGACGTGCACCATCAGCGAGACGAAGGTCACCACGATCATCATCAGCGCGGTGAGCCGGTCGACGAGGAAGCCGACCTGGATCACGGTGTCGCCGACCGTCATCCAGCGGTAGATGGTGGTGTTCAGCACGTCGCCCTTCGCCGCGTCGTAGAAGATCACGCACGAGCAGAGGAAGGACAGCAGCACCGAGAAGATGGTGACGCTGTGCGCCGCCTGGCGGCTCACCCACTTGCCGCCGAGGCCGGCGACGATGGCGCCGAGCAGCGGCGCGAACGCTGCGATGACCGCGAGTTCTTTCATCCTTTGAGCGAGTCCAAGTCTTCGACGTCGATGGTGTTCAGGTTGCGGAAAAGCACGACCAGGATGGCGAGGCCGATGGCGGATTCGGCGGCCGCGACGGTGAGGATGAAGAAGACGAAGATCTGCCCGGCGGCGTTGCCGAGGAAGTGCGAGAAGGCAATGAAGTTCAGGTTGACGGCGAGCAGCATCAGCTCGATCGCCATCAGCAGGACGATGATGTTGCGGCGGTTGAGGAAGATGCCGACCACGCTGATCGCGAACAGGATCGCGCCCAGCACCAGGAAGTGAGGCAGATCGGGCGTCATTCTTTCTCCGCCGGCATCGAAACGAGGCGCACGCGCTCCGACGGCCGGGCCTTTACCTGCTCCGCCGGGTCCTGCGAACGGGTGTCCTTGCGCCGGCGCAGCGTCAGCGCGATGGCGGCGATGATCGCGACCAGCAGGATGACGGCGGCCACTTCGAACGCGAACGCATAGTCCGTGTAGAGGATGCGGCCGAGCTCCTTGGTGTTGCTGTAGCTCGCCGGCAGTTCGCGCGGCGCGGCGCCCCAGATGCGATTGGCGAGGACGCCGACCATTTCGAACACCATGATCACGCCGACCACCAGCGCGAGCGGCAGGTTGCGCCAGAAGCCCTCGCGCACCCGCTCGAGGTTGATGTCCAGCATCATCACGACGAAGAGGAACAGCACCATCACGGCGCCGACGTAGACCACCACCAGCGCGATGGCGAGGAACTCCGCGCGCAGCAGCAGCCACAGGCCCGCCGCGGTGAAGAAGGCGAGCACGAGGAACAGCGCGCCGTGCACCGGGTTGCGCGCCGTGATGACGCGCAGGCCGGACAGCAGCAGCACCGCCGCGAAGGCGTAAAAGACTACGGTCTCGAACATCCCTGGTTTTTCTTAACGGTAGCGGGCGTCTTCTTCCCGGTCCCGCGCGATCTGCTCCTCGTACCGATCCCCTATCGCGAGCAGCATGGGCTTCGTGTAGTACAGGTCGCCCCGCTTCTCTCCGTGATACTCCAGCGTGCGCGTCTCGACGATCGCGTCCACCGGGCAGGCTTCCTCGCAGAAGCCGCAGAAAATGCATTTCGTCAGATCGATGTCGTAGCGCGTCGTGCGCCGCGTGCCGTCGGGCCGCTGCGCCGACTCGATGTGAATGGCGAGCGCCGGGCACACCGCCTCGCACAGCTTGCAGGCGATGCAGCGCTCTTCGCCGTTCGGATAGCGGCGCAGCGCGTGCAGGCCGCGGAAGCGCGGGCTCTGCGGCGTCTTTTCCTCCGGGAACTGCACCGTGATCTTGCGCGAGAAGAGGTACTTGCCGGTCAGCGCGAGCCCGCGGAAGAGCTCGAGCAGCATGAACGAGCGGAAGAAATCCAGGACCCGGGTCATAACAGACTCATTGCCCCCATATATTCCAGGGGGTCTGCATCCAGATGCCGATCACCGCGATCCAGACCAGCGTCACCGGGATGAAGATCTTCCAGCCCAGGCGCATGATCTGGTCGTAGCGGTAGCGCGGGAACGTGGCGCGGAACCAGATGAAGAGCGACACGACGACGAACATCTTGGCGAGCAGCCAGACCACCGGCGGGATCCAGGTCAGCACCACCGAGTCGATGGGCGCCTGCCAGCCGCCGAAGAACATGATGACCGTCAGCGCGCTGATCAGCCACATGTTCATGTACTCGGCGAGGAAGAAGATCGCGAACGACATGCCCGAGTACTCGATCATGTGCCCGGCGACGATCTCCGACTCGCCCTCCACCACGTCGAACGGCGCGCGGTTCGTCTCGGCCACGCCGGAGACGAAGTAGACGACGAGCATCGGCAGCAGCGGCAGCCAGTTCCAGGACATGAACGTGAGCCCGCGGTCGGCGAAGATGCCGCGGCCCTGGGCGTCGACGATGTCGGAGAGGTTGAGGCTGCCCGAGACCATCAGCACCACCACCAGCGCGAAGCCCATCGCGAGCTCGTAGGAAACCATCTGCGCGGCGGAGCGCATGGCGCCGAGGAACGCATACTTCGAGTTCGACGCCCAGCCGGCGACGATCACGCCGTACACGCCCATCGACGAGAGCGCCATGATGTAGAGGAGCCCGGCGTTGATGTCGGCGAGCACGAGATCCGGCGAGAAGGGGATCACCGCCCAGGCCGCCACCGCCGGCAGGATGAAAAGCACCGGCCCGAGGAGATAGAGCCCCTTGTTGGCGTTGGTCGGGACGATGACTTCCTTGAAGATCAGCTTCACGCCATCGGCGATCGGCTGCAGCAGGCCGAGCGGGCCGACCCGGTTGGGGCCGATGCGGATCTGGATCCAGCCGATCATCTTGCGTTCCCATAGCGTGAGATACGCCACCGCGCCCATCAGCGGCGCCACGATCGCGACGATGGCGGCGAGGCTCACCACCGTGGCGTAGATCGCCGGGCCCCAGGTCGGGCCGAAGTGCTGGTTGCTGAAGTTGAGGAAGTTCTCGAGCATCTAGGCTGCGCGCTCCACTGCCGCCTTCTCCACCCGCACCGTGCCGAACATCGGCCCTGCGCCGACCGTGCTCGCGTGCGCGGTCGACAGGCGCAAGCAGTCGTCCGGCACGCGGTCGTCCAGCGCCGCCTGCACGCGCGCCTCGTTGACCATCACCGGCTGGCCGGCCGCCACGCCCAGCTTCTGCAGCGTGCGGGCGTTCATCCACGCCTTCGGCGCCATCGCCTCCTTCGTCTTCTGCAGCGGCGGCGAGCGGCGCACCAGCGGATCGGCGAAGTACGCCGGCACGTCGGCGACGCGCTGCATGCCTCCGGCAGCCGGGCGCGCCGCGTTCACGGTACCGATCTTGTTCGACAGCAGCGACGCCACATCCTTGCCGGCGAGGCATGCGTTCCTCACCTGCTCGATGGTGTCGAAATCGAAGCCCGGGCGCTTCAACAGGCTGCCGAGCACGCGCAGCACCTTCCAGGCGGGGCGCGTTTCGCCGAGCGGATTCACGTTCGCGTAGAAGCTCTGCGCGCGTCCCTCGATGTTGACGAAGGTGCCGGAGGTCTCGGTGAACGGCGCGACCGGCAGCACGGCGTGCGCATAGTCGAGGCCGGTCTTCCACGGCGAGAGCTGGACCACGAAGTCGGCGCCCTGCAGCGCGGCCAGCGTGCCTCGCGGATCGGCGAAGTCGAGCGGCTCTGCACCGAGCAGGATGAGCGCGCGCTTCTGCAGCACTTCGTTCACGTTCGCCGTCGGCAGGCCGGCGATGTAGCCGCCGACCGAGTTCGCGGCCTCGCCGATGAAGCCCACCTTGAAGCCCAGTGCCTGCGCGGCGGCATGGATCGCCGCGGCCTGCGGATGCTGCTGCGCCCAGGCGCCGATCAGCACCGCGCTATTTTTTCCACGGGAAAGGTTTTCGCGAAAGCCCGCAATGGCGTCGACGATCGCCGACGGCGCGACCACCGTCTTGCTCGCGATCGGCATGAACCAGTCGTCGTCCACGGAGTGCAGCAGGTGGATCTGCGCGCGGTGGCGCTTGTTCGCCTGGCGGAGGCGATGCGCGATGAGCGGGCTCTCCTTGCGCAGGAACGAGCCGATGACCAGCACCTGGTCGAGGTTCTCGAGCTCCGCGATCGGCATGCCGAGCCACGGGATGCCGGCGCGCTGGCCGTCGGCCGAGAAGTCGCTCTGGCGCAGGCGGAAGTCGGCGGCGGCGCCGAGCTTGCCGGCGAGGAACAGCTCTTCCAGCGTCGAGTGCGGCGAGGCGAGGATGCCGACGTCCTTCCCTTCGAGCTGGTCGGCGACGTAGTGCAGCGCGTCCTGCCAGTCGGCTTCCATCCAGCCTTCCTGCGCGCGCACCAGCGGGCGCTGCAGGCGGTCGGGCGAATTGAGGCCTTCGTAGGAGAAGCGGTCGCGGTCCGAGAGCCAGCACTCGTTGATCTGCTCGTTCTCGAGCGGCAGCACGCGCATCACGCGGTTCTGCTTCACCTGCACGACGAGGTTCGAGCCGAGCGCATCGTGCGGCGAAACCGACTTGCGGCGCGAGAGCTCCCAGGTGCGCGCCTGGTAGCGGAACGGCTCCGAGGTCAGCGCGCCGACCGGGCACAGGTCGATCATGTTGCCGGAGAGCTCGGATTCCACCGCGCGGCCGACGAAGGAGACGATCTCGGAATTCTCGCCGCGCCCGGCGAGGCCGAGCTCCATGATGCCGGCGATCTCCTGCCCGAAGCGCACGCAGCGCGTGCACTGGATGCAGCGGCTCATCTCCTCGGCCGCCACGAGCGGGCCGAGCTCCTTGCGGAGCACCACGCGCTTTTCTTCCTGGTAGCGCGAGTTGCTCGGGCCGTAGCCCACCGCCAGGTCCTGCAGCTGGCATTCGCCGCCCTGGTCGCAGATCGGGCAGTCGAGCGGATGGTTGATGAGGAGAAACTCCATCACGCCGTTCTGCGCCCGCTTCGCGTTCGGCGAATGGGTATAGACCTTCATGCCGTCCGTGACGGGCGTGGCGCACGCCGGCAGCGGCTTCGGCGCCTTCTCCACCTCGACCAGGCACATGCGGCAGTTCGCCGCGATGGACAGCTTCTTGTGATAGCAGAAGTGCGGCACGTAGATGCCGAGCTTGTGCGCGGCGTCCATCACCGTCGCGCCGTGCGGCACCTCGACGTCGCGGCCGTCGATCTGGACCTTGAGGTCGGCCACTAGGCGGCCTCCGCCATGTTGCGCTCGATCGAAGCACCCGAACGACCCCACTTCGGCTCCACGCACCCATCCAGGCAGCGCTTGTGCTCGATGTGGTGCACGAACTCGTCGCGGAAATGCTTGAGGAAGCTCTTCACCGGCAGCGCCGCGGCGTCGCCGAGCGCGCAGATGGTGCGGCCGGCGATGTTGTCGGCCACGTTGTCGAGCAGCGCCAGATCCTCCATGCGGCCTTGCCCGTTCTCGATGCGGTTCACCACGCGGTAGAGCCAGCCGGTGCCCTCGCGGCACGGCGTGCACTGGCCGCACGATTCCTCGAAGTAGAAGTACGACAGGCGCTCGAGCGCGCGCACCATGCACGTGCGATCGTCCATGACGATCACCGCGCCGGAGCCGAGCATCGAGCCGGCCTTGGCAATGGAGTCGTAGTCCATGTCCGTGCGCATCATCACGTCCGCCGGCAGAACCGGCATTGACGAGCCGCCCGGGATGACCGCCTTCAGCTGGCGACCCGTCGTGACGCCGCCCGCCATCTCGAGGAGCTTCGCGAACGGCAGGCCGAGCTTCACCTCGAAGTTACCGGGCTTGTTGACATGGCCGGTGACGGAGAAGAGCTTGGTGCCGCCGTTGTTCGGCTTGCCGAGCGCGAGGAACGCGTCGCCGCCGTTGCGGATCACCCACGGCACCTGCGCGAAGGTCTCGGTGTTGTTGATGGTGGTCGGCTTGCCGTACAGGCCGAAGCTCGCCGGGAACGGCGGCTTGAAGCGCGGCTGGCCTTTCTTGCCCTCGAGCGAGTCGAGCAGCGCCGTTTCCTCGCCGCAGATGTAGGCGCCGTAGCCCGGATGCGCGAAGAGTTCGAAGCTGAAGTCCGAGCCCATGATGTTGCTTCCGAGGTAGCCGGCGGCGCGCGCCTCGGCGAGCGCCTCCTCGAACTGCTCGTACACCTCCCACACTTCGCCGTGGATGTAGTTGTAGCCGGCAGTGCAGCCCATCACGTAGCCGCCGATGATCATGCCTTCGATCACCGAGTGCGGGTTGTAGCGCAGGATGTCGCGGTCCTTGCAGGTGCCCGGCTCGCCCTCGTCGGAGTTGCACACCACGTACTTCGCGCCGGGGAACTGGCGCGGCATGAACGACCACTTGAGGCCGGTCGGGAAACCGGCGCCGCCGCGGCCGCGCAGGCCCGATTTCTTCAGATCCGCAATGATGACATTCGGGTCCGTCTTGTTCGTCACCAGCGCGCGCAGCGCGACATACCCATCGCGCTTCTCGTAGTCCTTGAGACGCCAGTTCTGGCCGTCGAGGCCCTTCATGAGGATGGCGTCGGGACCGTAATCCAGCATCACTTGAGCTCCTGGATCAGCTTGTCCAGCTTCTCGTTGGACATGTAGTCGTGCATCTTCTTGTTGTTGACGAGCAGCACCGGCGCCATCGCGCAGGCGCCCATGCACTCGCCTTCCTTCAGCGTGAAGCGGCCGTCGGCGGTGGTCTCGTTGAAGTCGATGCCCAGCTTCTCGCGCAGGTGGTCGGCCGCGGCGAGCGCGCCCTGCAGGCCGCACGGCAGGCAGGTGCAGAGCGTGATCTTGTACTTGCCCGTCGGCTGCAGGTTGTACATCGAGTAGAACGTGGCCACCTCGTACACCGCCACCGGCGGCATGCCGAGGTACTCGGCCACCGCGTCCATCGTCTCGGTGGCGAGCCAGCCTTTCTCGTCCTGGGCGATGATGAGCGCGCTCATCACCGCCGACTGCTTCTGGTCGGGCGGATACTTGGCGACCTCGCGGTCGATCTTCTTCAGTGCGTCAGCTGACAGCATGGGAAAAATAGGGACGGACCCTATTTAAAAAATAATTAGGGTCTGTCCCTAATTTTTGGCGGTTCATCGGTCGACCTCGCCGAAGACGATGTCCTGCGTGCCGATGATCGCGACCGCGTCGGCGATCATGTGGCCGCGGGCCATCTCGTCGAGCGCCGAGAGGTGGGCGAAGCCCGGCGCGCGCAGCTTCATGCGGTAGGGCTTGTTGGCGCCGTCGGAGATGAGATAGACGCCGAACTCGCCCTTCGGCGCTTCCACCGCGCCGTACGCCTCGCCTTCCGGCACGTGCATGCCTTCGGTGACGAGCTTGAAGTGGTGGATGAGCTGCTCCATGCCCGCCTTCATCTCGACGCGCGACGGCGGCGCGATCTTGTGGTCGTCGACCATGACCGGGCCGGGATTGGCGCGCAGCCAGGCGATGCACTGCTTCACGATCTTGTTCGACTGCCGCATCTCCTCGACGCGCACCAGATAGCGGTCGTAGCAGTCGCCGTTCTTGCCGACCGGGATGCCGAAGTCGAGACGGTCGTACACCTCGTAGGGCTGCTTCTTGCGCAGATCCCACTCGATGCCCGAGCCGCGCAGCATCGGGCCGGTGAAGCCGAGCGCGAGCGCGCGCTCGGGCGAGACGACGCCGATGCCGACCGTGCGCTGCTTCCAGATGCGGTTCTCGGTGAGCAGCTCCTCGTACTCGTCGACGTACTTCGGGAAGCGGTTGGTGAAGTCCTCGAGGAAGTCGAGCAGCGACCCCTGCCGGTTCGCGTTCAGCACGCGGATATCCTTCTCGTTCTTCCACTTGGAAGTCGAGTACTGCGGCATGCGCTCCGGCAGGTCGCGGTAGACGCCGCCCGGCCGGTAGTACGCCGCGTGCATGCGCGCGCCCGACACCGCCTCGTAGGCGTCCATCAGGTCCTCGCGCTCGCGGAAGCAGTAGATGAAGACGGTCATCGCGCCGCAGTCGAGGCCGTGCGCGCCGAGCCACAGCAGGTGATTGAGTATCCGCGTCACCTCGTCGAACAGGACGCGGATGTACTGGGCGCGCTCCGGGATCTGGATGCCGAGCAGCTTCTCGATGGCGAGCACGTACGCGTGCTCGTTGCACATCATCGAGACGTAATCGAGCCGGTCCATGTACGGCACGGACTGGAGGAAGGTCTTGTGCTCGGCGAGCTTCTCGGTCGCGCGGTGCAGCAGGCCGATGTGCGGATCGGCGCGCTCGATCACCTCGCCGTCGAGCTCGAGCACCAGGCGCAGCACGCCGTGCGCGGCCGGGTGCTGCGGGCCGAAGTTCAGGGTGTAGTTCTTGATCTCAGCCATTGTTCGTGCCCATGCCGCGGCCGGGCTGGATGCCGCCGTAGTTG
>DATMIG010000124.1:0-17102 GCA_035554335.1 Burkholderiales bacterium | reverse complement strand
GGCAAGCAAAATCGGCGCTGGATGGAATCGGTCAGTCAGCTGCTCAAGGAACTGGAGCCGGTCCGCGAGGCGAGCACGCGCGAGGCCGGGCAGGCGTTCGTCGAGGCGCTGTGGCGCCGCAGCCATGCCGAAATTGCCGATCTCTCGGTTCAATTCGCGCAAGCCGGCCTGAGCAACCTCGCGGCGATGTGCCGCACCGTCGCGGCCGCGCGGGGCAAGCGCTAGAGCAGCGGTTCGTTTTTTGCTCCCCGCGGTCCTCATGCGGGGAGTCGATTACCAGAAGCTTTTCGAAGCGGCGCCGGTGCCGATCATCGTGCTCGACCGCGACTTGCGTGTCGTGGCGGTCAACGACGCGTACCTCGGGGCAACCCTGACAACGCGCGACACGCTCCTGGGGCGCGGACTGTTCGAGGCGCTGCCGCCCGACCCCGCGCAGGCGCAGGCGCAGGGCGTGGTCCGCCGGCTCCTGGAGCGCGTGCTGGCCGAGCGCGCGCCGCAGCGCCTCGCGCTGCAGCGCTACGATGTGCCGCGACCCGAGGGAGGCTACGAGCGGCGCTACTGGAACGCCGAGCTCGCGCCGCTCTTCGGGCCCGACGGCGAGGTCGAGCACATCCGCTGCACCGTCGAGGAGGTCACCGACCGCGCGCACGACGCGCGCCTGCGCCAGCTCTGGAACGTGGAAGGGGTCGGCGTGCTCTTCTTCGACCGCCAGGGAACGCTCATTTCCGCGAACGACACGTTCCTGCGCTGGACCGGCTACAGCGCCGAGGACGTGGCGAGCGGGAGGCTGCACTGGCGCACCTTCACGCCGCCCGAATACATCGAGGCGAGCGTCGCCGAGGAAAAGAAGCTCAAGGCGACCGGCCGCAGCGGCCCGTACGAGAAGGAGTACCTCACCCGCTCGGGCGCGCGGCGCTGGATGCTCTTCGTCGGCGCGGCGCTCGCCGACGGCACGGTCGGCGAGTTCGTGCTCGACGTGAGCGAGCGCAAGGCGGCCGAGGCGGCAAAGCGCGAGGCGGAGCTGCGCTACCGCACGCTCTTCGACTCGATCGACGCCGGCTTCTGCGTGATCGAAATGATCTACGACGGCGAGGGCCGGCCCTACGACTACCGCTTCCTCGAGGTGAACCCGGCGTTCGAGCGCCAGACCGGGATGAAGGATCCGACCTCGAAGACCATGCGCGAGCACATCCCGAACCACGAAGACGACTGGTTCGAGATCTACGGCCGCGTCGCGGACACGGGCGAGCCGGTGCGCTTCGTGAACGAGGCGGGCATGCTGCAGCGCTGGTTCGAGCTGTATGCCTTTCGCGTCGGCGACCCGGCCGCGCGCCGCGTCGGCGTGCTCTTCAATGACATTACCGAGCGCGTGCTGGCGCAGCGCGCGCTCGAGCAGGAAGCGCGGCGCAAGGACGAGTTCCTCGCCACGCTCGCGCACGAGCTGAGGAACCCGCTCGCGCCGATCCGCAACGCGGTCTCCCTCCTGCAGCTGCGCTCCGACGCGGACGAGGAGCTGCGCGAGGTCGGCTCGCTCCTCGACCGGCAGGTGACGCAGCTCGCGCGCCTGGTCGACGACCTGCTGGACGTGAGCCGCGTCACCTTCGGCAAGGTGAACCTGCAGCGCGCGCCGCTCGACCTGCGCGAGGCGGCGCGCGACGCGCTGGCGACGAGCCAGCCGCTTTTCGCGGTGAAATCGCACCGCGTCGAGCTCGCGCTCGGCGACGAGCCGGTGTGGGTCGACGGCGACCGCGTGCGGCTGGCGCAGGTGCTCGCCAACCTGCTCAGCAACGCGGCGCGCTACACGCCGCCCGCCGGCAGCATCGCGCTGCGCCTCTCCGCGGCCGGCGGCGAGGCTTGCATCGCGGTCGAGGACAACGGCATCGGCATCGAGCGGGCGGACCTCGAGCGTGTGTTCGAGCCTTTCGCGCAGGTGCACAAGCGGGAGGCGGCGAACGCCGGCGGCATCGGCATCGGCCTCGCGCTGTCCCGCTCGCTCGTCGAGCTGCACGGCGGCCGCATCCGCGCCGAGAGCGCGGGACGCGGCGCCGGCAGCCGCTTCGTCGTCTCGCTGCCGCGCGTCGAGCACGCGAAGCCAGCGGCAGAGCCCTCGCGGCAGGCGGGCGGCAGGCCCGCGCGGCGCGTGCTCGTCGTGGACGACAACGTCGACCTCGCGGTCAGCCAGGCGGCGCTCCTGCAGCGCATGGGCCACGAGGTCGAGGTGGCGTACAACGGCGAGGCGGCGCTCGACAAGGCGCGCGAGTTCCACCCGGACCTCGTCCTGCTCGATCTCGGCATGCCCGGCATGGACGGCTTCGAGGTGGCGCGGCGCCTGCGCGCCGAGCACCCCGGCGGGCTGAAGATCGTGGCGCAGACCGGCTGGGGGCAGAAGACCGACCGGCGCCGCACGCGCGAGGCCGGCTTCGACGAGCACCTCGCCAAGCCGGTCGACCTCGCCTCGCTGCTGCAGCTTCTATGATTGAGCGTTCACGGATACCCGGATAGATTCGGACCGGACATGTCCGACCGCGACCTGCTGGACGACCTCATCGCCAAGCTGCAGGAGATGCAGGAGCAGCTTTCCATGGCGCAATTGGAAGCCGCCCAGCAGAGCCTGCTCGCGACGCGGATACGTCACCTCTCCATCCTCGCCGTCTACGTTCGAAACGGGCTGGAGAACATCAAGGAGTCCGGCTACCCGCCCGGAACGAAATCCGAAGACAAGCGCCGCCCGGCGTAGCATTGCGCGCCATGCGCGGCCTGCTCGTAGCGCTCCTGACGACATTCATGGCGTTTCCCGCCTTCGCCCAGCCGGCCGAGGCGATGACGGAAACGCAGCGCGCGGACTACCGCAAGCTCCTCGGCCAGTATCGCGATTTCTTTCGCCTCCTCGGCAAGTCGAAGCTGTGCGGCCTCGGCTTCGAGACGCAGCCTTTCTTCCGTGAGGTGGCCGAGCGCCACGGCGAGCGCAGCGAGCCCGCGCGCATCGCCGGGCTCGCCTTCACCGCCGGCGCGGAGAACGTGCTCCTGCCCCAGGCGATCGACCCGGCGCCGCCGGCGCCGATGCCGTGCGACGTGGTCGGCCTGATGCGTGGCGGCATGCGGCTGCCCGAGCTGCCGCCGTCGCTCGCGAAGTAGTCCGCTGAACCGATAATCGGCGGGTGGAATCGGCGCTGCTGAAAAGCCCGGGCGCGTTCGCGCTGCGGGTGCTGAAGGCTTTCAAGGCGAACCAGGGGCTGCTGCTCGCGGGCGCGGTGGCGTACTACGCGCTGCTCTCGATCGTGCCGCTGCTCCTGCTCTCGATCATCGCGCTCTCCCACGTCATCGACCGCGCGCTCCTCGTCGAGACGCTGGAGCGCTACCTCGGCTGGCTGCTGCCCGGCGAGGGCCCGGCGGTGATGGAGCAGCTCCTCGCCTTCATCGAATACCGCGACGTGCTCGGCTGGGTGCTCTTCGGCACCATGCTCTTCTTCAGCTCGCTCGCCTTCAGCGTGGTCGAGAACGCGATGTCGATCATCTTCCACCACCGGGTGATCCATCGGCGCCGGCACCTCGCGGTCTCGCTCCTCATGCCGTACGCTTACATCCTCGCGCTCGGCGCCGGGCTCCTCCTCGTCTCGCTGGTCGCGGGCAGCCTCGAAGCGCTCGGCAACCACAGCGTGGATTTCCTCGGGCACGTTTTCTCGCTCGACCTGCTCTCCGCCGTCGCGCTCTACCTCCTGGGCGTCGCCGGCGAGATCCTGATCATCTCCTCCATCTACCTCGTCATGCCGGTCGGGCGGCTGCGCTTCCGGCACGCGCTGATCGGCGGCGTGGTGGCCACCGTGCTGTGGGAGCTCACGCGCCACTTCCTCGTCTGGTACTTCGCCCACCTGTCGAAGATCGGCCTCGTCTACGGCTCGCTCGCCACGGCGATCGTCGTCCTCCTGTCGCTCGAGATCGGCGCCACGCTCCTCCTCCTCGGCGCGCAGGTGATCTCGGAGTACGAGCGCGTCGGCTGGCCCGAGCGGCAGCCCGAGCCGATGCACACCGAATGAAACGGGAAAGTCATCGGGGTCGGCCCCCTTTATCCTTCGCCCATGACCTTCCCCGCAGGCGTTGCCCGCGCCCATAACGTCGAAGCCATCGGCTACCTGCCGCTGCAGGACAAGCCCGCCTTCAAGATGGCGATCCATAAAGCCGGCGATCGCTGGTACTGGTACTGCGCGCACCTCTGGGAGTCCGGCTGGTCGGTGGTCGAGGTGACCGACCCGAGGAAGCCGCGCTTCGTGCGCTTCATCCAGGGGCCGCCGAACACCTGGACGCTGCAGATCCAGATCGCCGACGGCCGGATGATCACGTCGATGGAGCGCATTCCGCCGAACTGGGGCGGCGACGACGCCGCCACGGCGCGCGGCGAGTACGGCGAGGGCTTCTCCATCTGGAGCCTCGAAGACCCGGAGAATCCGCGCCCGCTCGGCCACTACAAGACCGGCGGCGACGGCACGCATCGCAACTTCTATGCAGGTGGACGGTATGTGTTCGCCACCGCGCTGCCGAAGGGCTACCAGGGCCACATCCTGCAGATCGTCGACATCTCCGATCCGGCCAACCCGAAGGAGATCTCGCGCTGGTGGCGCAAGGGCCAATGGACCGGCGGCGGCGAGAGCGGCGCGACGAAGGACGTCCTCCTGCACGGCGGCGCGTACGTCAAAGGCGACCGCGCCTATCTGCCGTACAGCGCGGGCGGCTTCGTGATCCTCGACATCTCCGACCTCACCCAGCCCAAGCTGGTGAGCGATCTTCCATTCTCGCCGCCGTTCCAGTCCTTCATCGCCGTGCACAGCGCCGTGCCGCTGCAGAGAAAGCCGCTGGTCATCGTGAATTCCGAGGCGATCTCCGAGCGCTGCGACGAGCCGCTCGGCTTCGTCGGCATCGTCGACGTCTCGAAGGAGGACCGGCCGCGGCTCATCTCGCTCTTCCCGCTGCCGGTGCCGCCGAAGGAGCTCGGCCTGACGAGCTTCTGCCACCGCGCCGGGCGCTTCGGCCCGCACAACCAGCACCAGCCGCAGTACCAGCCGGTGCTGTGGCAGGACGAGCGCTACCTATATGTGACCTACTTCAACGCCGGCCTGCGCGTGTACGACGTCGAGGACGAGCGCGCGCCGCGCGAAGTCGGCTGGTTCCTGCCGCCCGATCCGCAAACGCGCCGTGGCCCATTACCGAAGACCGGGCTCGTCGCGCAGTCGGAGGACGTCGTCGTCGACGCGCGCGGCAACATCTTCGTCTCGGACAAGAACCACGGCGTCTACATCCTGCGGCACAACGGCTAGTAGCTGAACTTCTGCTCCCGCCCGATGACGGTCAGCTCGACGAACGAGCTGCCGTTGTGGTTCGCCGGGCCGAAGGCGACGGTGTAGCCGCCGGCGTCGTAGTCCTTCATCGCGTCGAGCTCACGCATGAATGACTCGCGCGTGAGCCGGGGGCCGGCCTTGCGCATCGCCTCGACCATCACCTTGGCGCCGATATACGCCTCGAACGAGGTGAACGAGTAGTCCTTCTTGCCGAGCTGCTTCTCGATCGCCGCCTGGTATTCCTGGACGAGGGGCAGCGAGCGCTTGGTGGGCGGCGGCACGACCGTCGCGACGATGGTGCCCGCGCCTTCCTTGCCGAGCTCCTTGGCGAGCGGGCTCGCGCCCGGGAACGAGTTGCTCGCCATCTGCGCGCCGACGCCGGTCTTGTGCGCGAGGCGGATGAAATCGGCGCTGGCCTTGAACAGCGTGGTGAGGATCACCACGTCGGGCGCGCCCTTCGCGATCTCCTTCACGCCGGCGTCGATGTCGGGCTTGGCGCGGTCCTTGAAGGCCGCCTTCGACACCGCCTCGAGGTTGCGTTTCTTCAGCGCGCGCTCGACGGCGGTCAGGTTCTCGCGGCCCACCACGTCGTCGTAGTAGACGATCGAAAAGCGCGTTACGCCGAGCGACTGGAAGTGGTCGACGATCTTCTCGAGCTCGTCAGCGTAGCTCGCGCGGATGTTGTAGACGTGCCTGTTGAAGACGCGCATCGGGTCGGCGCCGGTGAACGGGCCGATGAAGGGCACGCGGTGCTTCTCGACGAAGGGCAGCGCCGGCCGCGACAGCGTCGCGCTCGGGTAGCCGAAAAGCGCGAACACCGGCTCGTCCTCGACCAGCTTTTTGGTGTTCGCCTCGGCGCGCGGCACCTGGTTGCCGTCGTCCAGGGTGACAAGCTCGATGCGCCGCCCGTGCACCCCGCCGGCGTCGTTCACCTTGCGGAAGTAGGCGAGCGCCCCGTTGCGGATGTCGTTGCCGAGCTCGGCGTTCGAGCCGGTCAGCGGCGTGGACTGGCCGATCCGGACTGTCGCCGTGCTGACGCCCGGAACCTGCGCCTGTGCGGCCGCAGCAACCAGCGCCGCGGCCAAGCATGCGATGCGAATCATCGATTTCCCCCCCTTGCCGCCGATTGTAGCGCTTGACCTCAGTCAAGGCTGGCGACCGGGCCGCTCTCCCACAATCCGCGTTTCCCGGAAATTACACAGAGAACGACCATGCCGTCCGACATCGAAATCGCCCAGGCAGCCAGGATGCAGCGCATCGCCGCGGTGGCGCGCGAGAAGCTGGGCATCTCGGAAGAGCACCTCGAGCCCTACGGGCACTACAAGGCCAAGGTGTCGCTGAAGTACCTCGACACGCTGAAGGGCAAGAAGGACGGCAAGCTGATCCTCGTCACCGCGATCAGCCCGACGCCGGCCGGCGAAGGCAAGACCACCACCACCGTGGGGCTCGGCGACGCGCTGAACCACATCGGCAAGAAGGCGATGATCTGCCTGCGCGAGCCCTCGCTCGGGCCGGTGTTCGGCATGAAGGGCGGCGCGGCCGGCGGCGGCCACGCGCAGATCGTGCCGATGGAGGACATCAACCTGCACTTCACCGGCGACTTCGGCGCCATCCAGCTCGCGAACAACCTGCTCGCCGCGCTGATCGACAACCACATCAGCCACGGCAACGAGCTCGGCATCGACGTGCGGCGCATCACCTGGAAGCGCGTGCTCGACATGAACGACCGCGCGCTGCGCGACATCACCATCGCGCTCGGCGGCACGGCGAACGGCTACCCGCGCCAGGACGGCTTCGACATCGTCGTCGCCTCCGAGGTGATGGCGATCTTCTGCCTGTCGAGCTCGCTCGACGACCTGAAGAAGCGGCTCGGCAACATCGTGGTCGGCTACACGCGCGAGCAGAAGCCGGTGAAGGCCGCGGACCTGCACGCCCACGGCGCGATGACGGTGCTCCTCAAGGACGCGCTCGCGCCGAACCTGGTGCAGACGCTCGAGAACAACCCCGCGTTCGTGCACGGCGGGCCTTTCGCGAACATCGCGCATGGTTGCAATTCCGTGCTGGCCACGCAGTCAGCATTGAAATTGGCGGATTACGTGGTCACCGAGGCCGGCTTCGGCGCCGACCTCGGCGCGGAGAAGTTTCTCGACATCAAGTGCCGCAAGACCGGCCTGCGGCCGAGCGCGGCGGTGATCGTCGCCACCATGCGCGCGCTCAAGTACCACGGCGGGGTGGACGTGAAGGAAGTGAGCAAGGAGAACCTCGCCGCGCTGGAGAAGGGGCTCGTCAACCTCGAGCGCCACGTCGAGAACGTCTCCAAGGTCTACAACATCCCATGTGTGGTCTCGATCAACAAGTTCACCTTCGACACGCCGGCCGAGATCGAGCTCGTGACGAAGAAGATGAAGGCGCTCGGCGTCGAGGTGCTGCTCGCCAACCACTGGGCCGAAGGCGGCAAGGGCGCGGCCGACGTGGCGCGCAAGGTCGTCGAGCTGTGCGAGAAGCCGTCCAAGCCGGCCTTCGTCTACGACGACGCCGATCCGCTGTGGGAGAAGATCGGCAAGATCGCGAAGAAGGTGTACCGCGCCTCCGAGGTCACGGCCGACGCCAAGGTGCGGGCGCAGATCAAGAAGCTGCAGGAGGACGGCTATGGGCACTACCCGGTGTGCGTGGCGAAGACGCAATCGTCCTTCTCGACCGATGCTGCGCTGCGTGGCGCGCCGTCCAACCACGTGGTGAACATCCGCGAGGTGCGCCTCGCCGCCGGCGCCGAGTTCGTGGTGATGATCTGCGGCGACATCATGACCATGCCGGGCCTGCCGAAGGTTCCGTCGGCCAACAAGATCGACCTCGTGGACGGTAAGGTCGTGGGCTTGTTCTAGAATCCGCCGATGCTCGCAGAACTGGCCACGCAGGCCTTCTGGATCGGCCTGCTGAAGATCATCGGCGTCAACATCATCCTGTCCGGCGACAACGCCGTGGTGATCGCCCTCGCGGCGCGCTCGTTGCCCGCGAAGCAGCAGAAGCAGGCGGTGCTGTGGGGCGCGGGCGCCGCGGTCGTGCTGCGCATCGTCCTCACCATCTTCGCCGTGGCGCTGCTCACGCTGCCGTGGCTGAAGATCATCGGCAGCCTGCTGCTCTTCTGGATCGGCATCAAGCTCCTCGTCCGCGAGGACGACGAGGACGACATCCAGGCGAGCGACCAGCTGCTCGCGGCGATCAAGACCATCCTGATCGCGGATCTGGTGATGAGCCTCGACAACGTGATCGCCGTCGCGGCGGCCGCCGGCGGCAGCTACATCCTCCTCATCCTCGGCCTCGCCATCTCGATCCCGCTCGTCATCTTCGGCGCGACGATGCTGATCAAGCTGATGGAGCGCTTCCCGGTGATCATCACCATCGGCGCCGGCCTGATCGGCTGGGTGGCCGGCGAGATGCTGGTCGCCGATCATGCGCTCACCGCCTGGTTCACCTCGATGGGCATGGAATACACGGACGACCGGCCCTACCTCAACGGCTGGAGCCTCGAGGTCGTCGCCGGCATCGTCGGCATCGTGATCGTGGTGGCGGTCGGCAAATGGTTCGCGGCGCGGCACGACGCGCCGCCGGCCGAAGCCGGCGCGCCGAAACCATAGGGAGCGTTCGCGTGATGTCCACCCAGAAGGGACTGGCGCGTTAATCGACTAACGGAGGAGGAAGAGCAATGAAACGCAGACTGTCGTTACTCGCGCTGGCCGCCCTCGCGGTGGGCGCACCGCTCGCGGCTCAGGCCTGGGAGCCGACGAAAACGGTGGAATTCATCGTGCCGGCCGGCACCGGCGGCGGCGCCGACCAGATGGCGCGCTTCATCCAGGGCATGGTGGCGAAGCACAGCCTGATGAAGCAGTCGATGGTGGTGATCAACAAGTCCGGCGGCGCGGGCGCCGAGGGCTTCCTCGACGTGAAGAACGCGAAGGGCGACCCGCACAAGATCATCATCACGCTGTCCAATCTCTTCACCACGCCGCTCGCCACCGGCGTGCCGTTCAGCTGGAAGGACCTGACGCCGGTCAAGATGATGGCGCTCGACGAGTTCGTCCTCTGGGTGAACGCCGACAAGCCCTACAAGAGCGCGCAGGAGTACGTCGAGGCGGCGAAGAAGGCCGGCGCGGGCAAGTTCAAGATGGCCGGAACCGGCTCGCGCCAGGAAGACCAGATCATCACCGTCGCCATCGAGCAGAAGACCGGCGCCAAGTTCACCTACGTGCCCTTCAAGGGCGGCGGCGACGTCGCGGTGCAGCTGGTCGGCAACCACGTCGACTCGACGGTCAACAACCCGATCGAGGCGGTCGCGCACTGGCGCGGCGGCAAGCTGAAGCCGCTCTGCGTGTTCGACGAGAAGCGCATGCCCTACAAGGACAAGGTGACCGACAAGATGTCGTGGGGCGACATCCCGACCTGCAAGGAGAACGGCCTCGACGTGAGCTACCTCATGCTGCGCGGCATCTTCATGGCGGGCGGCGTCAGCCAGGACCAGGTGGCCTACTACGTGCAGCTGCTGCGCAAGGTGCAGCAGCTTCCCGAGTGGAAGGAGTACATGGACAAGGGCGCGTACAACACCACCTCGCTCGAGGGCAAGGAGTACGCGAGCTGGGTGGCGAAGGAAGAGCAGCGCCACGTCGAGCTCATGAAGGCCGCCGGGTTCCTGCACAAATAAGCCGATGCAGGAGGGGGGCGAACAGGGAGGGAGCCGGCAGGCGGCGTTCAGCCAGAAGAGCGCCGAGGTCGCGGTCGCGGCGTTCTTCTTCGCCCTCGGCGCGGTGGTGATGGTCGACAGCGTGCGCCTCGGGGCGAAGTGGGCGGAAGACGGTCCGCAGGCGGGCTACTTTCCGTTCTACATCGCCCTCATCCTCTGCATCGCCTCGGCGTTCAATCTCGTCTTCGCGGTCCTTTCGGCGCGTGACAAGGGGCGCGCCTTCGTCGAGCGCGGGCAGCTCAAGCTGGTCCTCGCGGTGCTGATCCCGGCCGCGCTGTACGTCGCGCTGGTCGGCTGGATCGGCATCTACGTCGCCTCGGCCCTGTACGTCGCCTTCTTCATGCGCTGGCTGGGCAAGTACCCGTGGTGGAAGGTCGCCGCGGTCAGCATCGGCAACAGCGTCGTCTTCTATCTGATCTTCGAGGTCTGGTTCCTCGTGCCCCTGCCGAAGGGGCCGCTCGAGGCGGCACTGGGCCTCGGCTAGGGCATGGACGAGATCCAATCGCTGCTGCACGGCTTTCTTGTAGCGCTCAGCTTCAAGAACGTCGCCTTCATGTTCGTCGGCATCGTGCTCGGCGTGATCATCGGCGTGCTGCCGGGCCTCGGCGGCGCGAATGGCGTCGCCATCCTGCTGCCGCTCACCTTCTCGATGTCGCAGACGCCGGGCGGCACGACCACCGCGATCATCCTGCTCTCCTGCATCTACTGGGGCGCCCTCTTCGGCGGCGCCATCACGTCGATCCTCTTCAACATCCCCGGCGAGCCCTGGTCGGTGGCGACGACGTTCGACGGCTATCCGCTTTCGCAGCAGGGGCGCGCGGGCAGCGCGCTCACCGCCGCGTTCACTTCTTCTTTCGTCGGCGCGCTAGTGGCGGTCATCGTCATCACCTTCCTCTCGCCGGTGGTGGCGAAGTTCGCCCTGGAGTTCGGCCCGCCGGAGTTCTTCGCGGTATATCTCCTCACCTTCTGCGCCTTCATCGGCATGAGCAAGGAGCCGCCGTTCAAGACGCTCGCCTCGATGATGCTCGGCTTCGCCCTCGCCGCGGTGGGCACCGATCCCGTGACCGGCGCGCTGCGCCTCACCTTCGGCACCGAGAAGCTGCTGAACGGCTTCGACTTCCTGGTCGCGGTGATCGGTCTCTTCGGCATCGGCGAGATCCTGCTCACGCTGGAGGAAGGCCTCGCCTTCAAGGGCGCCTCGGCGAAGATCAACGTCGGCGTGGTGCTCGAGACCTGGAAGGAGCTGCCGCGCTACTGGATGACCTCGCTGCGCGCCTCGGCCGTCGGCTGCTTCATGGGCATCGTGCCCGGCGGCGCCACGCCCGCTTCCTTCATGAGCTACGGCGTGGCGCGGCGCTTCTCGCCGAACGGCGACAAGTTCGGCACCGGCCAGGTCGAGGGCGTGGTGGCGCCGGAGACGGCGGCGCATGCCGCGGGCACTTCGGCGCTGCTGCCGATGCTCACGCTCGGCGTGCCCGGCTCGCCGACCGCCGCGGTGCTGCTCGGCGGCCTGCTCATCTGGGGCCTGCAGCCCGGACCGCTGCTCTTCGTCGAGCAGAAGGACTTCGTCTGGGGCCTGATCGCCAGCATGTACCTCGGCAACATCGCCGGCCTGATCGTGGTCCTCACCTGCGTCCCGCTCTTCGCCGCGATCCTGCGCATCCCGTTCTCGGTGATCGCGCCGATCATCATCGTGATCTGCGCCATCGGCTCCTACACCGTGCACAACTCGATCTTCGACGTCTGGATGATGATCGTGTTCGGCGTCGGCGGCTACGCGCTGAAGAAGCTCGCCTATCCGCTCGCGCCGCTCGTGCTCGCCATCGTGCTCGGTGACCGCGCCGAGGCGTCCTTCCGCCAGGCGATGCTCGTGTCGCAGGGCGACCTCACCGTGTTCTTCTCGAACGGCCTGGTCGGCACGATGACCGGGCTCGCCCTCGCGCTGCTCCTCTGGCCGCTCGTCTCCTGGGGCTGGTCGCGCATGCGGCGGGCCTAGCCCGCCTTGCGCGCGATCACCTGCATGCAGGCCTTGTAGCGCAGGCTCACGCTGTAGTGCACGGGCGCGAAGCCCGTCTCGGCGAGCAGCGCGTAGAGGCGCTTGCGGCCGAAGTTATGGTAGTGCTCGATCTCCGCCCAGTAGGGATTCGCGCCGGCGTTCGTCATGGCGCGCCAGATGTACGCGTCGGCATTGGGCATCGACAGGAGCAGCAGCGCGCCGGCGCGCATCAGCGTCGCGGCGTGCGCGAGCGCGCGCCGCGGGAAGGGCAGGTGCTCGAGCACGTCGGCCAGGGAGACGACGTCGAACGGCCCGCCGTCGAATGCTTCGAAATCCGTGGCGTGCACGTCGTAGCCCGCCTCGCGCATCGCGCGCACGTTGCGCTCACGCACGTCGAGGCCGACGACGTCGTAGCCAAACTCCTCGGCGGTGGTGAGAAGCGCGCCGCTGCCGAAGCCGACGTCGAGCCATCGCCCGCCCGGCGCGGCGCGCAGGCGGCTCACCGTCTCGACGACGTAGGACCACATGTACCGGCTGCCTTCCGCATCGTGCCCCGGCATCTGCTCCGCCGGCGTGTCGGCGAAGAGGACCTCGAGCGCGGCCGGCGAGAAGTAGCCATCGACGAAGATGTGCGTGCAGCGGCCGCATTGCATCCAGCGCTGCAGCCGCGGCAGCGGCGGCTTGTAGAGCGGATGGCCGCTGCAATCGGCGCTGCCGACTTCGCTCATCTCGCGGCCGCCGCAGAGCGGGCAGGCTTCGTAGGGGATGCGCGCGTTCATCCGAGCTTCTGCTTCAGGCGCGACAGCGTCTCCGGGGTCAGGTTCAGGTAGGCCGCGAGCTCCTTCTTCGGGATGCGCCCGGCGAGCTCCGGGTGCTTGCGCTGGAAGCGCAGCAGGCGCCCCGGCGCATCGAGCAGATGGAGCGTGATGGTGTGCGCCATGACCTCCGACATGAGGCGCATCACCTCGTACTCGAAGCGCTGCTTGATCTCGGGATGGCGCTCGAGGAAGTCGGCCCAGGCCGGCAGCGGCATTTCCGCCGTGCGTACCTTGGCGGTCAGCGCGACGATCGAGTAGGGCACCGGCGTGCGCAGCCGCCACGCGGCATAAGACGTGTCCATCTCCGTCTCGGCGGCGAAGCGCAGGATCATCTCGCGCCCCTGCGGGTTCGACACCACGCGCTTCACCATTCCCTCGAGGACGAAGAACTGCTCCATCTCCTCGTCGCCCTGGCGCACCAGCGGGTCGCCCTTGCGGTAATCCGCGATGGCGAGCAGGGGCTCCAGCTCCGACCACTGCGCTGCCGTCATGCCGGCGAGCGACTGGTTCTGGCGCAGCTGCAGCCGGATGGAGTTTTTCTGCGGGTGGCTGGCAAGTCCCGTCATAAGGGGGTGGCATTTTAGACGCTTGACCTCAGTCAAGGCCGCCCCGGCGGCGCGTTTCCTACCATAGCCCCCCCTGCAAGGAGACTTCCGATGGGCACCGCAGAACCCCAAGTTGCGACGAGCGGCGAAGCGCAAACGGCCGACGGCTTCCAGCTGGTCATCGACGCGCTCAAGCTGAACGGCCTGGACACGATCTACGCGCTGCCGGGGATTCCGATCACCGACCTCACGCGCCGCGCGCAGGGCGCCGGGCTGCGCGTGCTCTCGTTCCGCCACGAGCAGAACGCGGGCTACGCGGCCTCGATCGCCGGGTTCCTCACGCAGAAGCCGGGCATCTGCCTGACGGTGTCCGCGCCGGGCTTCCTGAACGGCCTGAACGCGCTCGCGCACGCCACGGTGAACTGCTTCCCGATGATCCTGATCTCGGGCTCCTCCGAGCGCGAGATCGTCGACCTGCAGCAGGGTGACTACGAGGAGATGGACCAGCTCGCGATCGCCAAGCCGCTCGCCAAGGCCGCCTACCGCGTGCTGCACGCCGACGACATCGGCGTCGGCATCGCGCGCGCCATCCGCGCTGCCATCTCCGGCCGACCGGGCGGCGTGTACCTCGACCTGCCGGCGAAGCTCTTCGCGCAGGCGATCGATGCCGCCGCGGCGCAGAAGACGCTCATCAAGGTGGTCGATCCGGCGCCGAAGCAGATTCCCGCGCCCGAGTCGGTGAAGCGCGCGCTCGATCTGCTGCGCGGCGCGAAGAAACCGCTCATCATCCTCGGCAAGGGCGCGGCCTACGCGCAGGCCGATGCGGACATCAAGGCGCTGGTGGAGAAGAGCGGTATCCCCTACCTGCCGATGTCGATGGCGAAGGGCCTGCTGCCCGACACGCACGAGCTGTGCGCGTCCGCCGCGCGCCCCTTCGTGCTGCCGGGCGCCGACGTGGTGATGCTGATCGGCGCGCGCCTGAACTGGCTGCTCTCGCACGGCAAGGGCAAGACCTGGGGCGGCAAGAGCGCGAAGGACTGGGGCGGCCAGAAGTTCATCCAGCTCGACATCTCGCCGCAGGAGGCCGATTCGAACGTGCGCATCGACGCGCCGGTGGTGGGCGACATCGGCTCCTGCGTCGCGGCGATGCTGAAGGAGATGGGCGGCTGGGCGAAGCCGCCGGCCGAGTGGCTCAACGCGGTGGCCGAGAAGAAGACCGGCAACGTCGCCAAGATGGCCGAGACGCTGGCGAAGAATCCGACGCCGATGAACTTCCACAGCGCGCTCGCCGTGGTGAAGGACATCGTCAGAGCGAACCCGGACGCGATCCTCGTCAACGAGGGCGCCAACGCGCTCGACTTCACTCGCTCCATCGTCGACATGTACAAGCCGAGGAAGCGCATCGACGTCGGCACCTGGGGCATCATGGGCGTCGGCATGGGCTACTGCGTCGCCGCGGCGGTGACGACGAAGCAGCAGGTGATCGCCGTGGAAGGCGACAGCGCCTTCGGTTTCTCCGGCATGGAAGTGGAGACCATCTGCCGCTACGACCTGCCGGTGTGCATCGTGGTGATGAACAACAACGGCGTCTACAAGGGCACCGACAAGGATCCGACCGGACGCGATCCGGCGCCGACCGTGTTCGTGAAGAACGCGCGCTACGACAAGCTGATGGAAGCGTTCGGCGGCGTCGGTGTGCATGCCACGACGCCGGCGGAGCTGAGGCAGGCGATGGAGGAGGCGATCCGCTCCAGGAAGCCGACGCTGATCAACGCAGTCATCGACGAAACGGCGGGTACCGAAAGCGGCCGCATTACCAGCCTGAATCCTTCAGCCGCGAAGAAGAAGTAAGACCATGGAAGCTCTGAAAGGCGTACGCATCCTCGACATGACGCACGTGCAGGCCGGGCCGACGTGCTCGCAGCTCCTCGCGTGGATGGGCGCGGATGTGATCAAGTTCGAGAACCCGCAGGGCGACGCGACGCGCGGCCAGCTGCGCGACGTGCCGAACGCCGATTCGCTGTACTTCACGATGCTGAACTGCAACAAGCGCTCGATCACGGTCAACATGAAGACCGGCGAGGGCAAGGCGGTGTTCACCGACCTGGTGAAGAAGTGCCACATCATCATGGAGAACTTCGGTCCCGGGGTGCTCGACCGCTTCGGCTTCCCGTGGGAGAAGATCCGCGAGATCAATCCGAAGATCGTGATGGGCTCGATCAAGGGCTTCGGCTCGACCGGGCCGTATTCCGACTTCAAGGCCTACGAGAACGTGGCCCAGGCGATGGGCGGCGCGATGAGCACCACCGGCGTGCCCGACGGCCCGCCGTTCGTCACCGGCGCGCAGATCGGCGACAGCGGAACGGGGCTGCATCTCGCGATCGGCTTGCTCGCCGCGCTGCGCCAGGCCGAGCACACCGGCAAGGGCCAGTACGTCGAGGTGGCGATGATGGACGGCGTGATGAATCTGTGCCGCGTGAAGTTCCGCGACCACCAGCGCCTGCAGCGCGGCGAGCTCGCCGAATATTCGGTGCCGACGTACAAGGGCATGGGCGAGACGCCGCGCGCCGGCAACGACTCCGGCGGCGGCCAGCTCGGCAACGCGATCCACTGCAAGCCTCACGGCGCGAACGACTGGCTCTACGTCGTCGTGCAGGAAGCGGTGTGGGAGGACCTCGCCAAGCGCGTCGGCCCGGAGGTCGGCATGCCGGACATGGCGAGCGATGCCCGCTTCGCCAAGATCGGCGACCGCCGCAAGAACCAGAACCTGATGTGGACGCTGCTCAACAAGTTCGCCGAGAAGTACACGAAGCGCGAGCTGATGGCGATCCTCAATCCGCTCGACGTGCCCTGCGGGCCGATCATGAGCACCGAGGACCTCGCCAACGACGAGCACGTGCGCGGCCGCGAGATGTGGGTCGAGCTCGACCATCCGCAGCGCGGCAAGTGGTTCAACGTCGGCATGCCGATCAAGCTGTCGGAGTCGCCGGCGGTCATCAAGCGCTCGCCCACGCTCGGCGAGCACACCGACGAGGTGCTGAAGGAGGTGCTCGGCTACGACGAGGCGAAGATCAAAAACCTGAGGGGCGCGGGCGCGTTCAGCGTTCCACCGAAGAAGGCGGCGTAATGAAAATCGCGATCATCGGCCAGCAGGACTTCGGCAAGGCCGTGCTGGAAGCGTTCCTCGCGCGCAAGGATGAAGTGGCCGCGGTGTTCTGCGCGCCGGAGAAGGAAGGCGGCCGGCCCGACGCGCTGCGCGTCGCCGCGCAGGAGAAGGGCCTCAAGGTGCACCAGTTCAAGTCGCTCAAGGCGCCGGAGGCGGTGGAGGCGATGAAGGCGGCTGGTGCGGACATCGGCATCATGGCCTTCGTGCTGCAGTTCGCGCCGCAGGACTTCGTCCGCATTCCGAAGCACGGCACCATCCAGTACCACCCGTCGCTGCTGCCGAAATACCGCGGGCCGTCGTCCATCAACTGGCCCATCTCGCGCGGCGACCAGGAGACCGGACTCACCATCTTCCGCCCCACCGCCGGGCTGGACGAGGGGGCGGTGATCCTGCAGAAGAAGACGCCGATCGGCGAGAACGACACGCTCGGCAACGTCTACTTCGATCGCCTGTTCCCGATGGGCGTGCAGGCGATGCTCGAAGCGGCCGACCTGGTCGTCGCCGGCAGGCAC
>DATMIG010000123.1:0-5839 GCA_035554335.1 Burkholderiales bacterium | reverse complement strand
GCCGCCGTCTGCGTGGGCGCGGTCTCGGCTTTGGAGCCGGGCAGGTGGCCGGTGATCGCGGCGACCGCAACGCCCGCGGCGACGATTACCGCGACGGACGCGCCTGCAACAAGGGGGTGAATGCGATGAGCAGCTTGTGTTTCCATTTGTAGTTTTCCTCCGTGGTACCGGAGCCGAGAGAGTAACGGCGCGGGCGGGATGCACCCGTGATCGAATCGACGAATGGCGGAAAAAACCGCGCGTCCGGTCTGAGCGGACGAGAGCAGTGTCGCCCTCAGGCGACTAGGGAAGTTTGCCCGGCAGGTTGAATCGCTCCCGCGTCGTGACGTAGCGATCGGCGAAGAGGCGCCCGATCGGGCGGTAGTTCGTCTCGGAAATGCGCTTCGTCTGCGGATCGATGATGCCGTCGCGCGCGTGGATGAGCTGGATCTCGCCGAGCACGAGCTCGCGCGTCGGGCTGATCACGATCAGCCGCTCGAGCCTGCACTCCAGGCACGCCGCCGCTTCCGCGATGCGCGGATGCTGCACCGTGATGGCGGGCGCCGGCGTGAGGCTCGCCTGCTGGAACTCGCTCACGTCCTCCGGAAACTCCTTCCCCGAGAGATGCATCGCGTTCGCCGTGTCCTCGTCGACCAGATTCACCACGAACTCCTTCGTGCGGCGGATGTTCTTCAGCGTGTGCTTGATCTGCCCGTCGCTCCTCGGATTGATGCCGATCACGCAGAGCGGCGGGTCCTCGGAGAAAACGTTGAAGAAAGAGAACGGCGCGCAATTCGCTACGCCGTTGGCGCTGTACGTCGAGATCCAGGCGAGGGGCCGCGGGATGACCAGGCCGATGAGCAGCTTGTACCGCTCGAGCGGCGGCAATTCCGCGAGCTTCAGGTCCATGAAGCTCAGTTGGAGACGCGGGTGAAGACCTGGCGCTCGCGGGAGGCGAGGAGCGGTACGGCCTCGGCGACGTACTTCTTGAAGTGCGGCGTCTGCTGGTGGGTCTCGAAGGCCGCTTCGTCGTTGTAGACCTCGTACAGCATGATCTTCGCCTTGTCCTTCGGGTCCTGCAGGACCTCGAACTGCCTGCAGCCCGGCTCCTGGCGCGCGGCGGAGGCGTTGTCGGCGAGCATTTTCATGAAGCGATCGACGTTCTCGGGCTTGATGCGGATATTCACGACCAGCACGAACATTACGTTCCCTCCTTGGCGGGTGTGACCTCGGCGCCGACGCGCTCGACGATGAGCTTGTAGTGCTCGGGGCGGCGGTGCGCGGCGAAGTTGAACATGGTGCGCTTCAAATTGGTCGCCAGGTCGATGTCGGCGTTGTAGGCGATGACCTCGTCCTCTTCGGTCTGCGACTTGGCGACGATCTCGCCCGTGGGCGCCACGATCACCGAGTGGCCGAACATGCGGAAGCCGTCCTCGAAGCCGCATTTCGCGGTCTCGACCAGCCAGGTGGCGTTTTGGAACGCCATCGACTGCGCCATGATGAGATGGTGATGCACACGCAGCGCCGGCGGCTCGGGGTAGTGCAGGTTCTCGGTTGGGGTGTTGAAGCCGAGCGCGACGATCTCGGCGCCCTGCAGCGCGAGCACGCGGAAGGCTTCCGGCCAGCGCCGGTCGTTGCAGATCAGCATGCCGGTGACCGTATCCATGAAGCGCCAGACGCGGAAGCCGAGGTTGCCGACCTCGAAGTACTTCTTCTCCAGATGCTGGAACGCGGCCTGCGGCTTGTGGTCGGCGTGCCCGGGAAGGTGCACCTTGCGGTACTTGCCGACCAGGCGGCCGTCGGGCCCTACGAGGATCGCGGTATTGAAGCGGTGGTTGTCCGGCGTGAGCTCGGCGTAGCCGATGTAGAAGCCGATGCCGAGCTTCTTCGCTTCGTCGAACAGGGGGCGGGTCTCGGGCCCGGGCATCTCGCGCTCGAAGTAGCGCCGGTCGACCTCCGTCTGGTCTTCCATCCACCAGCGCGGAAAGAACGTGGTGAAAGCGAGCTCCGGAAAGACGACGAACTTCGCGCCCATGCCGTTCGCCTCGCGCAGCAGCTCGACCAGGCGCTTGGTGGCGGCGACGCGGTTATCGGACTTGTTCAGCGGCCCGAGCTGGGCGGCGGCGATCTTGAGTTTTCGCATGGCCCTATTTTAGGGGCCAGCGGTCCTACTTCCGCTCGGCGCCCTGCATGAGGAGCTGGACGAGGAGCTCGACCGACGAGCGGGTCTTGCTCGTTATGGCGGTGAACTCGATGCCGCAGAGATAGCGGCCGCGCTCGGCGTTGCACTTCTTCACCCGCCCGTAGACGTCGGAGGCGCGGTGGTTGACGAGCGGCAGGTCGACGCGGATCTTCACCTCGCTGCCGACGGGGAGCGCCTCCTTGATGTCGGCGAGGATGCCGTGGTAGCCGAGGACGAGAATGGTGCCCTTGTGCTGCTGGGGGAGGGTGACGTCGGTCTGGATCACCTGGTAGCTGAAGCCGATGCCGACCTTGACGCGCGGGCTCTTCCGCACCTCGCGCCGCGGCACGACCTTTTGCAGCGCCGGGATCTCGAGCAGCTCGCGCACCACGATCGGGTCGCTCTTGCCCTTCACGTGCAGCGGAAAGGGCTCGCCGGTCTTGGCGTAGCCGGCATTTTTTTCATTGGCGCGCATGAAGGTGTTCTCGCTGATCAGCACCTGGCCGCGCAGGCTGAAGGCCTCGATGCGCGCCGCGACGTTGACCTCCTCGCCGATCACGGTGTGCGCCTCATAGAGCTCGGAGCCGAGCGTGCCGACGAAGACCGGGCCGGTGCTGATGCCGATGCCGAGGTAGAGCTCGGGCAGGGCGTTCTCGCGATGGTGGCGGTTCAGCTCGTCCATCGCGATCTGCAGGTCGACCGCGCAGGCGAGCGAGCGCTCGACCGGGTCCTTGCCGGAGGCGGCCTCGCTGAAGCGCACCATCAGCGAGTCGCCCATGAACTTGTCGATGGTGCCCTCGTGCGCGAAGACCACCTCGGTCATGGTGACGAGGCAGCGGTTCAGCACCTTGAGGACGATCTCGGCGGCGTACTTGTCGGAAATCGACATGAAGCCGCGCAGGTCGGCGAAGAGGATGGTGAGCTCGCGGTGGGCAAAGCCGTCCTGCCCCTGCTGGTTGTTGGCCGCGATCTGGCGCAGCAGCTTCGACACGGCGAGCTCCGCGTCGGCGCCGAGGCGCTGACCGGTCTCCGCCGAGACGATGTTCTGGATCCGGTCTACGGTGTTCCGCAGATCCATGCCGCTCTTCTATCCTTGTTTTTATAGGCGTTTCGCATGGATTGTTGCATATTCGCGCGCGAGGCGCTTTTTTTAGAGCTGCAGCGGCGTCTTCCAGGCCTTGAGCTGCGCCATTTCCGCCACGTCCCGGCCGAGCGGGCGCAGCGCTTCGGAGGGCTCGCGCACGAGGAAGCGGCCGCGGCCGCGCTCGGCGGAACACTTGCCGTCCTGCACGATGATCTCGCCGCGCGACAGCACGGTCACCGGCCAGCCCTTCAGCGCCCGGCCCTTGTAAGGCGTGTAGCCGGTGCCGTCGTGGGTCTCGCGGACCGTGACGGATTTCTCAGGATCCCAGATGGCGATGTCGGCGTCGGCGCCGACGGCGATGGTGCCCTTGCGCGGATAGATGCCGTAGGTCTGCGCGTGGCGCGTCGCGGTCAGGTTGACGAACTCCTCGAGCGTGATGCGCTTCGTGCCCACGCCGTAGGTGAAAAGGAGCGGCAGCCGCAATTCCAGGCCCGGCACGCCGTTCGCCATTTCCTTGAAGGTCGTCTTCTCGCCCTTCGGCAGCTTGCCCTGCATCCCGTACGGCGCGTGGTCCGAGGAATAGACGTGAAGCGTGCCGTCCTTCAGGCCCTGCCAGCAGGCTTCCTGCGCCGCCTCGTCCCGCGGCGGCGGGCTGCAGCAGAAGAGGGCGCCCTGGATGCCGATGTCGATGTCCTTCGCCGTGAGGAAGAGGTACTGCGGGCAGGTCTCGCCGTAAACCTTGAGGCCCCGCGCGCGCGCGCGCCGGATCGCCTCCACGCCGTCCGGCGTCGAGACGTGCACGATGAGGATCGGGCAGTCGACGAGCTCGGCGAGCTTCACCACGCGCTCGATGGCCTCGTGCTCCGCGCCGCGGGTGTGGCAGATGGCGTGGTAGCGGGGCAGCGTGTTGCCCTGCTTCACCATGCGGCCGGCAAGCCAGGAAATCATGCCGTGGTTCTCGGCGTGCACCATGACGAGCGCGCCGTGCTTCCTCGCCGTCGCCATCACGTCGAGGATCTGCTCGTCGTGCAGCCGCGTGCGCTCGTAGGTCATGAAGATCTTGAACGAGCGCACCCCGGAGTTGATCGCCGCCGGCAGGTGCTCGGTCAGCGTCGGCTCGTCCGGATTGGCGATGATCAGGTGGAAGCCGTAGTCGATGACGGCCTTCGTGCGCGCGCGCTCGTGGTAGCCCTTCAGGACGACATCCAATCGGTCATTGCGGTGCTGCGCGCAGAAAGGAATCACGGTCGTCGTGCCGCCGTGCGCGGCGGACACGGTGGCGGAGTAGAAGTCGTCGGCGGTCATCACCCCCATCGAGGAGAGTTGCTCGATATGGCAGTGGCTGTCGATGCCGCCCGGCAGGACGAGCTTGCCGGTCGCATCGATGATTTTTCCGCCTTGCAGGCCGGTGCCGATCTGCGCCACCTGCTCGCCGCGGATGCCGACGTCGGCGCGAAACACCTTTTCCGCCGTGGCGACGGTGCCGCCACGGATCACTGTGTCGAGGGCCATGGACGCATTTTCCTATAAGCTCTGCGCGTCAACCACGGGAGGGGGACTATGGACAGCATGATGGTGAAATCGCGGCTGTTCTTTCCGCAGCTGCGCGGCTTCTACGACTGGGCGGAGCCCTTTTCGTGGGCGCTGATCCGCGTCACCGCGGGCCTGATGCTCATTCCGCACGGCTGGCCCAAGCTCATGATGGGTGTCGGCAAGACCGCGGAGATGGCGCTCATCAAGCGCGGCATCGCGCCGGCGGAGCCCCTCGCCATCGTGCTGATCACGCTCGAGACCGTCGGCGGCCTGTGCATCGCGCTCGGGCTCTTCACCCGCTTCTGGGCTGCCGCGGTCACCATCGAGATGATGGTCATCGCCTACCACCACCTGCCCAAATTCGGCTGGACCGGCCCCGGCTACGAGTACCCGCTTTTCTGGGGCCTCGTCATGTTCGCCATTGCCCTGCGCGGCGGCGGGCCGTACTCGCTGGATCGGAAAATCGGCCGAGAGCTTTGAAACGCTTGATATAATCCGCCCTCATTTTCCGAAATACGCGCCCGTAGCTCAGTTGGATAGAGTACCTGGCTACGAACCAGGGGGTCGTGGGTTCAAATCCTGCCGGGCGCGCCAGACACCAGAAGGGCCTAGCCATCGCTAGGCCCTTTGCATTTACATGAAAAGCACGACATTCGCGTTATTGCTGGGCGTGGTGTATTCGCTGATCGGCGTGCTCGGCCTGATTCCGGCCGCGCTGCTGCCGCCGCCGCCGGACGCGCCGCCGCTTCACTTCACGATGCTCAGCGGCTACCTGCTCGGCGTGTTCCCGGTCAACGTGCTGCACACCGCGGTGCACCTCGCTACCGGGTTCTGGGGTCTCGTTGCGCGGCGCCGCCTCGGCAAATCGATCACGTACTGCCACGCGGTCGCGCTTTTCTACGGCACGCTTTGCCTCGCCGGCCTGGTCCCGGGGTTGGACGCGATGTATGGCACGCTGCCGATCCACGGCCCGGACGTCTGGCTGCACGGGACCACGGCCGTGTTCGCCGCGTACTTCGCGTGGCGGACAGAGGCTGCGCAGATGCGCCGCAAACCCTGAA
>DATMIG010000122.1:0-15980 GCA_035554335.1 Burkholderiales bacterium | reverse complement strand
ACGCACTGGCAGAAGGCGAAGAAGAAAAAGCAGAAGCTGGCGGCGGCAGTCATTCTCGGCGCGCCACCGTGCGTGGCGTTCACGTCCGCGCAAAAGGTGCCGGAAGCGATCGACGAGCTGCACGTCGCGGGCGGCCTCGTGGGCTCGCCGATCAACGTGGTGAAGGCGAAGACCGTGGATCTCCTCGTGCCCGCGGAAGCCGAGGTGGTGGTCGAGGGATGGATCGACACCGAGTACCTCGAGCCGGAAGCGCCGTTCGGTGAATCGCACGGCCACGTGAACCTGCAGGAGTACAACGCGTTCATGGAGGTGACCTGCATCACGCGGCGCAAGGATGCGATTCTCACGTCGATCATCTCGCAGGTGACGCCCAGCGAGTCGAGCCTGATCAAGCGCGTGGCGCTCGAGCCGCTCTTTACGCAGCACCTGCGCCAGGGGCTCGGCATCGAGGGCGTGAAGCGCGTCTCCATGCACGAGCCGCTCACCAACCTCCGGAAGGTGGTTGCCATCGTCGTGGACCGCGCCATGCCCAGGACCGAAGTCTGGCGTGCGCTCTACGGGGCCGCGTCGTGGAACCGCGCCGCCGGCAAGTACATCATCGCGGTGAACGAGGACATCGATCCGGACAATGCCGATGCGCTGCTGTGGGCGATGTCATACCGCGCGAACCCGGCGCTCGACCTGCAGATCCTTCCGCATCGCGACCAGGGCCATGGCCCGCGCAGCCAGCGCAACGGCGGCGAGGATGCCTCGGTGCTGATCGACGCGACGATGAAGGAGAACTTCCCGCCGATCTCGCTTCCGAAGCGCGAGTACATGGAGCGCGCCAGGGCGATCTGGGAAGAGTTGAAGCTGCCGGCGCTCAAGCCGGAGACGCCCTGGTTCGGCTACTCGCTCGGCGAATGGTCCGACGAGCTCGACGCAGCCGCAGACGCGGCGGTGCGCGGCGATTACTTCGAGTATGGAAAGAAGCTGGTCGACCGGCGTCGCAAGGACGTCGGCATGAACACCGAGGTTCGCTCCCTCGGCCGCGAGAAGGACCAGTCCGATGAGTAGGACCATGATCCAGCGGCTGGTGCTGACCGCGTGTGTCGTGTTTTCGGGCGTGGCGTATGCCCAGCCCGGCGGCCTTCCCATGCGCGACGGCTTGCCGACCCTGGCGCCGATCCTCGAGAAGGTCACGCCGGCGGTCGTGAACATCGCCGTGCTGCAGAAGAGTCCCGAGGAAGAGAACCCGCTCATGCGCGATCCCTTCTTCCGGCGCTTCTTCGGCGTGCCGCAGCAGGCGGAGCCGCAGATCGCCGCCGGCTCGGGCGTGATCGTCGATGCGAAGAACGGCTACGTCATCACCAACTCGCACGTGGTGAAGGACGCGCGCGAGATCCTCATCACGTTGAAGGACAACCGCCGCCTGCCGGCGAAGCTGGTCGGCTCCGATCCGGGCACCGATATCGCGGTGCTGAAGGTCGAGCCGAAGAACCTGGTCGAGGCGAAGTTCGGCGATTCCGACGCGATGCAGGTCGGCGACTTCGTGATGGCGATCGGCAACCCCTTCGGCATCGGCCAGACCGCCACCTCGGGCATCGTCTCGGCGCTCGGCCGCAGCGGGCTCTCGGTCGAAGGCTACGAGCACTTCATCCAGACCGACGCGCCGATCAATCCCGGCAACTCGGGCGGCGCGCTCATCAACCTCAAGGGCGAGCTGATCGGCATCAACTCGGCGATCATCGGCCCGGCCGGCGGCAACGTCGGCATCGGCTTCGCCGTGCCCTCGGTGATGGCGAAGGCGGTAATGGATCAGCTCGTGCGCTTCGGCGAGGTGAAGCGCGGCCGGCTGGGCATCGCCATGAGCAACGCCACCGGCATCGACGGCGCGCAGATCGCGGAGGTCGAAGCCAATTCGCCGGCGGCACAGGCCGGGCTGCGCAAGGGCGACGTGGTGACCGCCTTGAACGGCCATCCGGTACGCGGCTCGGCAGAGCTGCGCGCGCGCTTGGGCGTCGTGCCGGCCGGCGAGACGGTGGAGCTCAAGGTCCAGCGCGGCAACCAATCGCAGATCATCAAGGCGCGCATCGCCGAGGTGGAGAAGCAGAAGGCCGGCGGCCAGTCGGTGCCGGAGCTGGCCGGCGCGTCGCTGGCGGAAATCGAGCGCGGGAAAAACCGCGCCGTCGGCGTGGCGGCCGTCGAATCGGGCTCCCCGGCCTTCCAGCACGGCATCCGCGCCGGCGACATCATCATCGGCGTCAACCAGCGGCGGGTGAGCAACGTGCCGGAGCTCTCGAAGGCGCTGCGTCAGCGCGGCCGCGTCTCGCTCAACGTACTGCGCGGCGACTTCGCCCTGACCATCCAGCTGCGCTGACTATTCTTTCGAGCGGGCGATCTTCTTCACGTCGGGAAGCCGCCGCAGCGCGCGCATGACGCGCGCGAGGTGCTGGCGGTTGGCGACTTCGACCACGAAGTGCATCGTGGTGAAGAGCGCGCGATCCTCTTCGGTGCTGATGGCGTCGATGTTCGACCCCGCCTCGGCGATCTGCGAGGCGACGCGCGCCAGCACGCCGCGCTGGTTCTCCACCGTCACGTCGACCGCCGCCTGGAACAGGCGCGTGGTGCGCGGGTCCCACTCGACGTCGATCCACTGGTCGGGCTCGTTCTTGCGCGAGCGCGCGATGCTCGCGCAGTCGGACTGGTGCACGACGAGGCCCTGGCCCTTCTTGATCGAGCCGACGATGGCGTCGCCGGGAATCGGGCGGCAGCAGGTGGCGAGCTGCACCGCCATGCCTTCCGTGCCGCGGATCGTGATCGCGCTCTTGCCTTCGTCGTGCGTGTCGAGGCGCTTCAGCAGCCGCCGCGCCACGACAGCCGGCAGCCGTTTGCCGAGGCCGACGTCGGCGAGGAGCTCTTCCTTCGAGCGGGCGCCGCCATCGCGCACCACGCGCTCCCAGCTCGCGTCGTCGATGTCGGCGATCGACCCCTTCAGCGCGCGTAGCGCCTGGTCGATGAGTCGCTCGCCGAGGCCGGCGGACTCCTCGTACTGCATCGTCTTCAGGAAGTGGCGGATGTTGGAGCGCGCCTTGCCCGTGCGCACGTATTGCAGCCAGCCGGGGTTCGGCTTGGCATGGCTCGCGGTGATGATCTCGACGCGGTCGCCGTTCCTCAGCTCCGTGCGCAGCGGCACGAGCTCGCTGTTCACCTTCGCCGCGACGGTGCGGTTGCCGATGTCGGTGTGGACCATGTAGGCGAAGTCGACCGTCGTCGCGCCGCGCGGCAGCGACAGGATGCGGCCTTTCGGCGTGAAGACGTAGACCTCGTCCGGGAAGAGGTCGACCTTCACGTGCTCGAGGAATTCCTGCGGGTCGCCGGACTGGTTCTGGATCTCGAGCAGCGACTGCAGCCAGCGGTGGGTCTGCTTCTGCAGCTCGGAGAGCTTCTCCGTGTCGTCCTTGTAGAGCCAGTGCGAGGCGACGCCCGACTCGGCGAGGCGATGCATCTGGTCGGTGCGAACCTGCACCTCGACCGGCACGCCGTAGGGACCGATGAGGTCGGTGTGGATCGACTGGTAGCCGTTCGCCTTCGGGATGGCGATGTAGTCCTTGAACTTGCCGGGGATCGGCTTGTACAGCCCGTGCAGCGCGCCCATGGCGAGGTAGCAGGTCGGCACGTCCTTGACGATGACGCGCAGGCCGAAGATGTCGTGCACCTCGGAGAAGGTGAGGTGCTTCTCGATCATCTTGCGGTAGGTCGAATAGACGTGCTTCTCACGGCCGTAGACGGTGGCCTCGATGCCGCTGTCGGCCAGCTTCTTCTTCACCGCGTCGAGCGTGCGGGTAATCATTTCCCGGCGGTTGCCGCGAGCGTTCTTCGTCGCCTTCGCGAGCACGCGGTAGCGCAGCGGATAGAGATGCGAGAAGGCGAGCTCCTGCAGCTCGTGGTAAAGCCCGTTCAGGCCGAGGCGGTTGGCGATCGGCGCGTAGATCTCCATGGTCTCCCGCGCGATCCTTCTCCTTTTCGCGGGCGAAACCGCGCCGAGCGTGCGCATGTTGTGCAGCCGGTCGGCCAGCTTGATCAGGATGACGCGCACGTCGCGCGCCATCGCGAGCAGCATCTTGCGGAAGTTCTCCGCCTGGACGTGCTCCGCGGACTGGAACTCGATGCGGTCGAGCTTCGAGACGCCGTCGACCAGGTCGGCGACCGGCTTGCCGAAGTTGTCGGAAATCTCGTCCTTGGTGACCGCGGTGTCCTCGGTCACGTCGTGGAGCAGCGCGGCCATCAGCGTCTGGCCGTCGAGGTGCCAGTCGGCGAGGATCTCCGCCACCGCCAGCGGATGGGAGATGTACGGCTCGCCCGACTGCCTTGTCTGGCCGGCGTGCGCCGCCTCGGAGAACCGGTAGGCGTCCTCCAGGCGCGCGACATCCTTCGGCTTCAGGTAACCGAAGCGGTCGGACTCGCGGAGGTCGGGGGCAGCAGCCGCCATGGGTTCAGATTACCCCACGGGCGGGAAAGGCGTTACAGACCGGGCGTCGAAGGCGTCGTGGCGTTGCGCTTGAGGACTTCGGTGCCCACCTTGCCGTTCGCGATCTCGCGCAGCGCGATGACCGTCGCCTTGTCACGGTTCGGCTCGACCAGCGGGCTCGCGCCGGCGCCGAGCTGGCGCGCGCGGTAGGTCGCGGCCAGCGTGAGCTGGAAGCGGTTGCTGATTCTCTTCAGGCAATCGTCGACGGTAATGCGGGCCATGGGAAAAACCTTCAGGTATGGGCGCGCTCGCGCTGGATGATGCTGGCTAGCTCGCGCCGTGCGGTTTCGAAGTCTTTGTTAATTATAACGTATTTGAATTCGCCGGCGTGTGACAGCTCCTCGCGCGCGTTCTGCACTCTTTGGCGGATGACTTCGTCCGAGTCCTGCCCCCGCGAGCGCATGCGCCGCTCGAGCTCCTCGACGGAGGGCGGCAGGATGAAGATACCGATGCAGCCCGGATAGAGCCGGCGCACCTGCTGCGCGCCCTGCCAGTCGATTTCGAGGATCAGGTCGTCGCCGCGCTTTACCGCGTCGAGGATGACCTGCTTACCGGTGCCGTAGTAGTTGCCGTGGACCTCGGCGCTCTCCAGGAACTCGCCGCGCTCGCGCATGGCGAGGAAAGTCTTCCGGTCCACGAAGTGGTAGTCGACGCCGTCCTTTTCCCCCGGCCGCGGGCTGCGCGTCGTATAGGAGATCGAGATCCTGAGCGTCGGGTCGTCCTGCATGACCGCATCGATGAGCGAGGTCTTGCCGGCCCCGGACGGCGCGGTGATGACAAAGAGCCTGCCACTCATTCGATGTTCTGGACCTGCTCGCGCATCTGCTCGACGAGGAGCTTCAGCTCCAGCGCGCAGTCGGTGATTTCCTGGCTGGCGGACTTGGAGGCGAGCGTATTCGCTTCGCGGTTCAGCTCCTGCGCGATGAAGTCCAGCCGTTTGCCGGCCGCGCCGCCTTTCTTAAGGTTGCGGTCGACCTCGTCGAGGTGCGCCCGCAGCCGGGTGAGCTCCTCATCGACGTCGACCTTCGCCGCGAAGATGGCGAGCTCGGTGCGGATGCGATCATCGTCGTTCGTGCCAAGCGCTTCGCGCAGCTTCTCGGAAAGCTTGGCCTGGTAGGCCGCGATCGACTGCGGGACGAGCGGCGCCGCCTGCTCGATGCGCCGGCGCATGGCCGCCACGCGCTCGGCGATCGCGGCGGCAAGCTTCGTGCCTTCGCGCTGGCGGGAGGCGACGAGCTCATCGAGCGCCTGGCGACAAAGATCGGCGGCGAGGGCGCGAGTGGCCTCTTCGTCGGCCTTGGGCTCCGCCACCACGCCCGGCCAGCGCAGCACGTCGGCGACGCGCAGCGGCGCCGCCTGCGGTAGCGTTTTCTGTACTTGGGCCGCGAGGTCCTTCAAGCGCTCGAGCGCCTCGGGATTCAGGCGATTGACCGCGAGCACTTGCGCGTTCTCGTTGAGATAGACGCGGCAGTCGAGCTTGCCGCGCGAGACGCGGGCCGCGATCAGCTCCCGCAGCACGGGCTCGAGGCCGCGCAGGTCGTCGGCGATGCGAAACTGCAGGTCGAGGAAGCGGGCGTTGACCGAGCGCAGCTCGATGGCGAGCGTGCCGCGCGCGCCGTCGGGCGGAAGCGCCGCCGATACCGACGCATAGCCCGTCATGCTGTGGATCATTCGTTATCATAGGAGGAGATGGCCGCCCAAGCCAATCAAGCGCTCCCGGCGGGCACGCGCGTGGAGAATTACCGGATCGTGAGCACGCTGGCGTCCGGCGGATTCTCGACCGTGTACCTCGCGCACGACGACAAGCAGACGCCGGTCGTCATCAAGGAATACCTGCCGGCGACGCTCGCCGTGCGCACGGACGGTTCGCCGACACCCAAGGTGGCGCCGGCCGATCTCGCCAAGTTCCGCTACGGCGTGAAGTGCTTCTTCGAGGAAGGGCGGGCGCTTGCCAAGCTTTCGCATCCGAACGTGGTGCGAGTGCTCAACTTCTTCCGCGCGAACGAGACCGTCTACATCGTCATGCGCTACGAGAAGGGCCGCTCGCTCCAGCTCCAGATCCAGAACCGCGTCGGCATGCCGGACGAGGTCTGGGTGCGCTCCACCTTCGCCGAGCTCCTGAACGGCCTGCGCGAAGTGCACCGGAACAAGCTCCTGCACCTCGATATCAAGCCGGCGAACGTCTTCCTGCGCACCGACGGCTCGCCGCTCCTCATCGACTTCGGCGCGGCGCGGCAGACGCTTTCCAAGGAGGGCAGCCAGCTCGCGCCGACCTATACGCCCGGCTTCGCCGCCCCCGAGCAGTACGCACGCAGCGCGGAGCTCGGACCGTGGACCGACATCTATTCCATCGGCGCGACGGTCTACTCCTGCCTCGCCGGCGCGGCGCCGCAGCCCGCGCACGAGCGGCTGAAGAAAGACGAGCTCGCGCCGGCGCGCAAGCGCTGGGCCGACCAGTATTCGGGCGTCCTTCTCGACATCATCGACTGGTGCCTGCGGCTCGACCATCTCGAGCGGCCGCAGAGCGTGCTCGCGCTGCAGAAGGCGCTGCTCGGCGAGAAGGAGCCGGAGCGCAAGCCTTCGGCGGCGCTTTTCGGACTGCTGAAGCGCAAGGTATGAACTTCGCCATCGCCCAGGGCACGCGCATCGGCGGCCGGCGCGTCAACCAGGACCGCATCGGCCACTGGTCGACGTCGCGCTGCCTGCTGATGACGGTCGCCGACGGCCTCGGCGGCCATCCGAATGGCGAAGTGGCGGCCGAAATCGCCGTCCAGGTCCTCGGCATGGCCTTCGAGCGCGAGGCGCGTCCGACCCTCGCCGATCCGCACGCCTTCCTCTTCCGCAGCATCGGCGCCGCGCACGCCGCGATCCTGCGCGAGGCCGAGCAGCGCGAGCTCTCCGACACGCCGCGCACCGTGCTCGTCGCCTGCGTGATCCAGGACGGCATGGCCTACTGGACGCACGTCGGCGACAGCCGCCTGTATCTCGTGCGAGGCGGCCGCATCCTGCATCGCACGCGCGACCATACCGTCGTGCAGGAGCTCGTCGACTCGGGCCGCATCCGCGAGGAGGCGGCGCTCTCGCATCCCGAGCGCAACCGCCTCCTGCAGTGCCTCGGCGGCTTCGTCGCGCCGCGCCCGGACCCGACCACCAGCACGCGGCTCGCGCGCAACGACATCGTGCTGCTCTGCTCCGATGGGTTCTGGAACCCGCTCACGCAGCGTCAGCTCCTGCATGCGCTCATGACGCGCGACCTGGCGGCCGCGGTCGGCGACCTTGCCGAGCTCGCCGAACGGCGCGCCGGCCCGTCGAGCGACAACGTTTCCGTTGTCGCCATGAGCTGGGGCGAAGGCGAGGCCGCCGCCGTCGGCACGCAGCCGGAAGTCGAGCACACGCAGGTGCAGGACCTCACCGCGACCGACCTCGATTACCTGCGCGTGTCGGACGAGGACATCGAGAAGGCCATCGAAGAGCTGAAGGCTGCCCTGAAGAAAAGCGCGCAATGAGACCTTCCGGAAGGAAACCTGAAGAGCTCCGCGCCGTGCGCATCCAGCGCGGCTTCACCCGGCACGCCGAAGGCTCCGTGCTGGTGGAATTCGGCGAAACGCGCGTGCTTTGCACCGCTTCGGTCGAAGAGCGCGTGCCGCCGTTCCTCAAGGACACCGGGCGCGGCTGGGTCACGGCGGAATACGGCATGCTGCCGCGCTCGACGAACACGCGCACCGACCGCGAGGCGGCGCGCGGCAAGCAGAGTGGCCGCACGCAGGAAATCCAGCGCCTGATTGGACGCTCGCTGCGCGCGGTCGTCGACCTCGCGTCGCTCGGGCAAAGGTCCATCCAGCTCGATTGCGACGTATTGCAGGCCGATGGCGGCACGCGCACCGCGGCGATTACCGGCTCGTTCGTCGCGCTGCAGGACGCGATCGCGTGGCTGCAGAAAAAGAAGCTCCTGCGCGAGAGCCCGGTCCGCGATTTCGTCGCCGCCGTCTCGGTCGGCGTATACCAGGGCACGCCGGTGCTCGACCTCGACTACGCCGAGGATTCGGGCTGCGGCTGCGACATGAACGTGGTGATGACCGGCGCCGGCAACTTCGTCGAGGTGCAGGGCACGGCGGAGGGCGCCGCCTTCGGGCGCGCCGAGCTCGACCAGCTGATCGGCCTCGCCGAGCGCGGCATCCGCCAGTTGATCGCCGAGCAGAAGAAGGCGCTTGGCCTCGGCTGAGCTCCTGGATTACTACCGGCGCCGGGCCGGCGAGTACGAAGCGATTTATGCCAAGCCCGAACGCCAGGCCGATCTCGCCCGCCTGCGCGATACGATTCCCGCCATCCTCGCCGGCCGCCGTGTTCTCGAAATCGCCTGCGGCACCGGTTACTGGACGGTCCTCGTCGCACGCACGGCGAAGGCGGTCGTGGCGACCGACCTCGCCCAGGAACCGATGCGCATTGCGCAGTCCAAGGACTATGGCGGCCGCAACGTCCACTTCGAGCTCGCCGACGCCTACGCGCTCGCGCCCGCGCTGGGCACCTTCGACGGTGCCCTCGCCAATTTCTGGTGGTCGCACATCCCGCTGTCGCGCATCGACGATTTCCTCCGTTCGCTGCATGCCCGGCTGCAGCGCGGCGCGCGCGTCGTCATGATGGACAATCGGTATATCGATGGCTCCAGCACCCCGATCGCGGAACGCGATGCCGAGGGCAATACCTATCAGCTGCGCCGCCTGGCCGACGGCAGCGAGAACCGGGTCCTGAAGAACTTCCCCACCGAGGCCGAGCTGCGCGCCATCCTAGGACCTGGGTTACGGTATCAGGCGCTCCAGTACTACTGGCTCGCGGAATACGAGCTCAAGTGAAGCTCGTGCTCGCAACGAACAACCCGGGCAAGGTGCGCGAGATCCAGGCGATGCTCGGCGCCCGCTTCGACGTTGTGACCCAGTCATCCCTCGCCATTCCCGAAGCGGAAGAGCCACATGACACGTTCGTCGAGAACGCGCTTGCCAAGGCGCGCCACGCGAGCCGCGCCGCGAACCTGCCGGCGCTGGCGGACGACTCGGGGTTGTGCGTCGACGCGCTCGGCGGCGAGCCGGGCGTTCATTCGGCGTACTACGCCGGCCGCGACGGCTCGCGTGAGGAACGCGATGCTCGCAACAACGCCAAGCTGCTCGCTTCGTTAAAGGGGGAGCGAGATGGCTATTACTGTTGCGTGATGGTGCTGGTCCGTCATGCCGAGGACCCCAGGCCGCTGATCGCCGAAGGCCTCTGGCATGGCGAAATCGCCCGCACGCCCCGCGGTTCGAACGGCTTCGGCTACGACCCGCTTTTCCTCCTGCCGAAGCTCGGCCGGACCGCCGCCGAGCTCGAGCCGGCGGAGAAGAACCGCATCAGCCACCGCGCGCTCGCGCTTCGCCGCCTGCTCGAGCTCCTCGATGCCGACCATCGCGCTTGAGTATCCGGGGCGCGTGTCGCTCGCGCTGCTGCCGCCGCTCGCCCTCTATGTCCACATCCCCTGGTGCGTGCGCAAGTGCCCGTACTGCGATTTCAACTCGCACGAGCGCAGCGGCGCGCTTCCCGAGCGAGAGTATGTCCAGAAGCTGATGGCCGACCTCGAAGCGCTGCTGCCGTCGGTGTGGGGCCGGCGGCTGGTGAGCGTGTTCATCGGCGGCGGCACCCCGAGCTTGTTCTCGCCCGAGGCGATCGACGAGCTGCTCGCCGGCGTGCGTGCGCGACTACCGCTCGAGCCGGTGGCCGAGATCACGCTCGAAGCGAATCCCGGGACGGTGGAAGCGGCTCGCTTCCGCGGTTTCCGCGACGCCGGCGTGAACCGCATCTCGCTCGGCGTGCAGAGCTTCGACGACGCGATGCTTTCCGCGCTCGGCCGCATCCACTCGGCCGCCGAAGCGCGCCGCGGCGTCGAGGCGGCGCTCGCCAGCTTCGACAACGTCAACATCGATCTCATGTACGGGCTGCCCGGCCAGACGCTCGACATGGCGCGCGCCGACATCGCCGCCGGCATCGCCTGCGGCACGCCGCATCTGTCGGCCTACCAGCTCACCATCGAGCCGAACACGGTGTTCTATAGCCGCCCGCCGCCGCTTCCGGAGCATGACGAAGCCGCGGATATGCAGCTCGCGGTGGAAGAGGCACTCGGCGCTGCGGGATACGAGCACTACGAGACGTCGGCTTTCGCGCGTGCGGGCCGCCGCTGCAAGCACAACTTGAACTACTGGGAGTTCGGCGACTACCTCGGCATCGGCGCCGGCGCGCACGGCAAGGTGAGCTTCCCCGACCGCGTTACGCGCCACGAGCGCATCAAATCGCCGCGCGACTACCTGGGCGCAGCGACGACGCTCGCCAGGGAGGGAAGCGTCGATCCAGCGGAGCTGCCGTTCGAGTTCATGCTGAACGCGCTGCGCCTGATCGACGGTTTCCCCGCCGCGCTGTTCAGCGAGCGCACCGGGCTGCCGATCACGACCGTCCAGCGCCCGCTCGCCGAGGCGGAGGCGAAGGGACTGATCGAGCACGACGTGCGCACGGTGAAGCCCACCGAGCGCGGGCGCCTTTTCCTCAACGAGCTGCTGGGGCTTTTCGTCGGCGGAAATACAGATCGCGGATCGGGTGTCCGAGTTTCTGGCCCCGCGACTCGAATTTCGTAGTCGGCCGCTCGGCGAATCCGGCACTCGCCGGTTCCAACAGTCTTTCTTTGGAAAAAATCTCGCTCATCTGCTCCGCGTACTGCGGCCAGTCGGTGGCGGCATGGAGGACGCCGCCCGGCGCCAGCTTGCGCGCCATGAGCGCCGCGGTGTCCTCGCGCACGAGGCGGCGCTTGTGGTGGCGCTTCTTCGGCCACGGGTCCGGAAAGAAAAGATGGATCGCGGCGAGGCTCGCGTCCGCCACCATCTGCTGCAGCACCTCGACCGCGTCATGGCGCACGACGCGCACGTTGCCGAGCTCTTGGGCTTCCACGCGATTGAGCAGGCTGCCGACGCCGGGGCCGTGGACCTCGACCGCGACGAAATCGGCGTCGGGCCTCGCGGCGGCGATGGCGGCCGTGGTCTCGCCCATGCCAGAGCCGATTTCCACTACCAGGGGCCGCGTGGAGCGCAGCGGCGCGCCGAACGGCACGCCGTACTTGGGATACAGCTCGTCGAGCGCCCGCTGCTGCGCGGCCGTCATGCGGCCCTGGCGCAGCACGTAACTTCGGATTGGCCGGTTCAAGCGGCCTTGGAGGAGATCGTCCCTTCGGTGGGCGAGCTGGGCGAGGCGGAGTAGAGCTTCTTCGGCATGCGGCCGGCGAGGAATGCTTCGCGGCCGGCTTCCACCGCTTTCTTCATCGCCTTGGCCATCAGCACCGGATTGCGCGCCGCGGCCACCGCGGTGTTCATCAGCACGCCGTCGCAGCCGAGCTCCATCGCGACCGCCGCATCCGAGGCCGTGCCGACGCCGGCGTCGACGATCACCGGCACCTTGATCTTGCCGATGATGAGCTGCAGGTTCCAGGGATTGAGGATGCCCATCCCTGAGCCGATCAGCGAGGCGAGCGGCATGATGGCGACGCAACCGAGGTCCTGCAGCATCTGCGCCTGGATCGGATCGTCGGAGCAGTACACCATCACCTTGAAGCCGTCCTTGATCAGCTCGCCCGCCGCCTTCAGCGTCTCCGGCATGTTCGGGTACAGCGTGTGCGGATCGCCGAGCACCTCGAGCTTGACGAGGTCATGCCCGTCGAGGAGCTCGCGCGCGAGGCGCAGCGTGCGCACCGCGTCCACCGCGTTGTAGCAGCCGGCGGTGTTCGGCAGATAGGTGAACTTGGACGGCGGCACCGCGTCGAGCAGGCTCGGCTCGTTGCGGTTCTGGCCGATGTTGGTGCGGCGGATGGCGACCGTCACGATCTGCGCGCCCGAAGCCTCGATCGCCTCGCGCGTCTGCGCGAAGTCCTTGTACTTGCCGGTGCCGATCAGCAGGCGCGAAGAATAGGTTTTGCCCGCAACCACCAATGCATCGCTCATCAGCCGCCTCCTACCGCGACGACGATCTCGAGCTGGTCGCCGTCGCCGATCAATGTGTGCGCGTGCGCGCTCTTCGGCACGATCTCGCCGTTGCGCTCGACCGCGACCTTCTTGCCCGCCATCGCGAGCCGCTCGAGCAGCGCCGCGACGTCCAGCGGGCCGTCGAAACGCTGCGCCGCGCCGTTGACCGTGACCTGAATCATGTGACTGATTTTACAATGCGCTGCTCATGAAAACGGCGCTTGCTCTGCTGGCCATGATCCCGAGCCTTGCCTTCGCGCAAGGGCCGCAAGAGCCGGTCGCAGTGCAGCTGGTCGAGGACCGGTTTGTGCCTGACAGGCTCGTCTTCCGCCATGACGTCGAATACCGCCTGGAGCTCCGCAACGACGGCAAGGAGATGCACGAATTCACCGCGCCGGAGTTCTTGAAGGCGGTGGAGGTCCGCAACCCCGAGGTGCTGGAGCGCGCGGCGCCGGAGGTGCTGCTGCAGCCGGGCGAGCGCAAGGAGCTGCGCTTCGTCGCCCGCCAGCCGGGCCGCTATCCGCTCACCTGCGCCGACCACGACTGGGACGGCATGGTCGGCGAGATCGTCGTCGAGTGACCGCGCCCGTATAAAATCCGGCCAACGCGGGTGTAGTTCAATGGCAGAACGGCAGCTTCCCAAGCTGCATACGAGGGTTCGATTCCCTTCACCCGCTCCACTTCAGCGCGCCTTGGCGCGCCGCCGCTCGAACTTCGCGATCCAGCGGTCGTAGATTTCCTGCAGAGGAGCGGGATTGAGGAAGTGCAGCTTCTCGCGACCGCGCCGTTGAGTCACCACGAGCCTCGCCGCCTCCAGCACGTTCAGGTGCTGTGTCACCGCCTGCCGCGTCATGTCGAGGTGCTCGCACAGCTCGTTCAGCGTCCGGCTGTCGCCCGCGTGCAGCACGTCGAGGAGCTTGCGGCGGCTGGGGTCGGCGAGCGCCTTGAACAGGCGATCGTGGCGGGGGGCGGGCATATGCAGGTAGCCGCTTGCATTATAATACGCAAGAGGATACCTGCATGTTTCGCTTCCGGCCCCGCCTGCTCGACGAGCTGCGCGCCTACGACCGCGCCAAGTTCGTCTCGGACGTTTCGGCCGGCGCCACGGTCGCGGCGGTGGCGCTGCCGCTCGCCATGGCCTTCGCCATTGCCTCCGGCCTGAAGCCCGACGCCGGCCTGTTCACGGCGATCGTCGCCGGTTTTCTCATCAGCGCGCTCGGCGGCTCGCGCGTGCAGATCGGTGGGCCGGCCGGGGCGTTCGTGGTGGTCGTCTATGCGATCGTCGAGCGGCACGGCGTGGCGAACCTGCTGCTCGCCACGATGCTTGCCGGCGTGATCCTGTTCGCGATGGGTGCATTCCGGCTCGGCAATTTCGTCCGCTTCGTGCCGGTCACCATCGTCATCGGCTTCACCAACGGCATCGCCATGCTGATCATCCTGTCGCAGGTGCCCGACTTCCTGGGCCTGAGGATCGAGTCGCTGCCGGCCGACTTCTTCCACAAGCTCAGCGTTCTCGCGCAGGCGCTGCCGACGGTGGACCCGGTCACCGTCGCGCTCGCGGTCGGCACGCTCGGCATCGTCTGGACCTGGCCGCGATTGTGGCGCAGCGGGCAGGCCGCGCTGCCGCGCGCCATGCAGCATGTTCCGGGGACGATCGTCGGGCTGAGCGTCGGCACCGCGGTGGCGGCGCTGCTTCACCTCCAGGTGGCGACGATAGGAACGCGCTTCGGCGGCATCCCCCAGTCGCTGCCGCGCATCGCCTGGCCGGCGAGCGGCTGGCCGGAGCTGTCCGTGATCGTCGGTCCGGCGTTCACCATCGCGCTTCTCGGCGCGATCGAGTCCCTCCTTTGCGCGCGAGTGGCCGACGATGCGATCGAAGACCGCCACGATCCGAACCAGGAGCTCATGGCGCAGGGGGCGGCCAACCTCGCGGCGCCGCTCTTCGGCGGCTTCTGCGCCACGGGCACCATCGCGCGAACGATGACCAACGTGCGCTCGGGCGCGCGCACACCGATTGCGGGCATGGTCCACGCCGCAGTGCTGCTCGTCGTGGTCCTCGTCGCTGCGCCGCTCGCGAGCTACATCCCGCTCGCTGCGCTCGCCGCCGTGCTCGTGTACGTGGCGTACTACATGGGCGAATGGCATGAATTCGTCCGGTTGCGCCATTTTTCGAACTACTACCGCCTCATCCTCCTGAGCACCTTCATCCTGACGGTGGTCATCGACCTCACGGTGGCGGTGCAGGTCGGCCTCGTGCTCGCCTGCCTGTTCTACATCGCTCGCGTTTCCGGGCTGACTCGGGTCGAGCCGATTCCGGAGATCGAGGAGCGCCTGCTCGGCGTCGATACGCGACGGGTCGAGGCCTTCCGCATCTCCGGCTCGCTCTTCTTCGGTGCGGTCAGCAAGATGGACGGGCTGCTCGATCCGCGGCGTCACAGCGCGCGCGTGACGATTCTCGACCTGAGCCAGCTGCTGAATCTGGACACCACCGGCCTGGAGACGCTCGAGACCCTGCACAAGATGCTGAAAAAGCGCGGCGGCATGCTCATGATCTGCGCCGTGCAGGAGCAGCCAATGGGGCTCCTCGCGCGCTCCGGCCTGCTCGCCGAGCTCGGCGCCGAGAGCGTGGTACCGACCCTGGCCGAGGCATGGCGACGCGCGCGACAGCTGGCTGGCTCATAATGTGAGTCCATGCCCTACTCGGTCGAAGGCAAGCTGGTGGTCGCGATCTCGTCGCGCGCGCTCTTCGACTTCGAGGAAGAGAATCGCGTCTTCGAGCGCGACGGCGAGCAGGCCTACATCGACCTGCAGTACGGGCGCCTGGACGTGCCGGCACGCCACGGGGTCGCCTTTCCGCTGGTCAAGAAGCTGCTCGCGTTCAACACCGACAAGTCGCAGCGCGTCGAGGTGGTGGTGCTGTCCAAGAACGACCCGGTGTCCGGCCTGCGCGTATTCCGCTCCGCCGCCCAGGCGGGTCTGCGCATCGAGCGCGGCGTGTTCACCCGCGGACGCTCGCCGTACCGGTATCTCGATGCGCTGAAGGCCAACCTCTTCCTGTCCGCGAACGAGGCCGATGTGATGGGCGCCCTGGGCGCCAAATGTCCTGCGGCGCGCGTATATCCCGAGTCGACCCTCGCCGCGAGCCGCCACGCCGACGAGCTGCGCATCGCGTTCGACGGCGACGCCGTGCTCTTTTCCGACGAGGCGGAGCGCGTGTACCAGTCGGCGGGGCTTGCTGCTTTCGCGCAGAGCGAGCGCGAGCGAGCGGCGCGGCCGCTGTCGGGCGGTCCCTTCAAGGATTTCCTCGCCGCCCTGCATCGTATCCAGGCCGACTTTCCCGAGGACGCGAGCCCGATTCGCACGGCACTCGTCACAGCCCGCAGCGCCCCGGCGCACGAGCGCGTGATCCGCACGTTGCGCGCGTGGAACATCCGCATTGACGAAGC
>DATMIG010000121.1:0-15187 GCA_035554335.1 Burkholderiales bacterium | reverse complement strand
GCACGCAGGTGCTTCTTCACCGTCATCGGGTAGTACGTGCCGCCCTTGATCGTGGCGTCGTTGGCGACGATCACGCACTCGCGGCCCGACACACGGCCGATGCCGCAGATGATCGAGGCCGAATGCACGTCGCCGGTATACATGCCGTACGCGGCGAGCTGGCCGATCTCGAGGAAGGGCGCGCCGGGATCAAGCAGGTTGCGGACTCGATCGCGCGGCAGCATCTTGCCGCGTGCCGTATGGCGGTCGCGCGCGCTCTTTTCGCCGCCCTGGCTCGCGGTGGCGACTTTCTGCTTGAGGTCATCGACGAGCGCCTTCATGCGCTGGGCGTTCGCCCGGAATTCGTCGGCGCGCGGATTGAGCTGGGAGCGGATGGCCGGCACGATCAGCCCTCGGCGAGCACGCGGCCGATGACCATGCGCTGGATGTCGTTCGCGCCCTCGTAGATCTGCGTCACGCGCACATCGCGCCACAGTCGCTCGACCGGGAAGTCGGCGACGTAGCCGTAGCCACCGTGGATCTGGATCGCGTCCGAGCACACCTTCTCGGCGATCTCGGAGGCGAAGAGCTTCGCCATCGACGCTTCCTTGATGCACGGCTGGCCGGCATCGCGCAGGCTCGCCGCGTGGAGGTAGAGCTGGCGCGCCGCCTCGACTTGCGTCGCCATGTCGGCGAGGCGGAAGTTGATCGCCTGGTGCTCGATGAGTGTCTTGCCCATGCTTTTCCGCTCGGCCGCGTAGGCGAGGGCAGCTTCCAGGGCGGCGCGCGCCACGCCGGTGGCCTGGGCCGCGACGTTGATGCGGCCGGACTCGAGGTTGGCGAGCGCGATGCGATAGCCGACCCCTTCCTGCCCGAGCAGGTTCTCGGCCGGAACGCGGCAGTTCTCGAACACGATCTGCGCCGTGTCGGAGGCGCGCTGGCCGGCCTTCTCCTCGATGCGCGCCACCACGTAGCCTGGGGAGTCCGTCGGCACGACGAAGGCGCTGATGCCGCGCTTGCCGGCCTCCTTCGCGGTAACGGCGAAGACGATGCCGATGCTCGCGTTCTTGCCCGAGGTGATGAACTGCTTGACGCCGTTCAGCACGTACTCGCCGCCTTTACGCTCGGCGCGCGTGGCGATGGCGCTGGCATCCGAGCCGACGTGCGGCTCGGTGAGCATGAAGGCGCCGATGGTCTCGCCCCGGGCGAGCGGTTTCAGGAATTGTTCTTTCTGGGGTGCACTACCGTAGCCGTTCAGGATGCCGGCGACGAGGTTGTTCACCGCGACGATGGTGGCCGTCGCGCAATCGCCGGCCGAGATCTCCTCGCAGGCGATCGCCATGGCGGTGTAGTCCATGCCGGCGCCGCCCCATTCCTCCGGGATGGCGATGCCGTAGAGGCCCATCGCGGCGAGGCCCTTCAGCGCTTCGCGCGGGAACTCGTGCTCCTTGTCCCAGCGCGCGGCGTGCGGCGCGATCTGCTCGCGCGCGAAGCGGCGCACGGCCTCGCGGATCTCGCTATGGCCGGACATAGGTAACCGTGTGGTGGGTGAAAAGGCCGCCCTGCTTGCCGTGGCACTCGGCCACGCCGTAGATGCGGCGCTTGCCGAACTTGAGGATGCGCGCGGTGCAGTACACGTGCTCGCCCTTGGCCGGCGCGAGGAACGCGGTGTTCAGCTCCGAGGTAAGCGCATCGCCGTCGCCGCCGAGCTTCGCCTTGATCGCCAGCCACATCGCGCAGTCCGCGGCCGCCATCAGCGCCGGGCCGTTGATGATGCCGCCGGGGCGCTCGAGCTCCGCCTTGTGCGGCAGCTCGAGCGTGCACTCGTCGTCCTTCACGTCTACTACGCGAAAGCCCCAGGGGCGCAGGAACGGCGACGTATCGAGCAGCGACTGGAGCTTTTCCTTCATCAAGCGAGCTCGATGCCCATCGCGGTCGCTTCGCCGCCGCCGATGCACAGGCTCGCCACGCCGCGGCGCAGGCCGTACTTCCGCAGCGCGCCGATCAGCGTGACCAGGATGCGCGCGCCCGAGGCGCCGATCGGATGGCCGAGCGCGCAGGCGCCGCCATGCACATTCACCTTGTCGTGCGGCAGGCCGTGCTCCTTCATCGCCGCCATCGTCACCACCGCGAAGGCTTCGTTGATCTCGTAGAGGTCGACGTCCTTCGCGTTCCAGCCGGTGCGGTCGAAGAGCTTGCGCATTGCGCCCACCGGCGCGGTGGTGAAGAGCCCCGGCTCCTGCGCGTGCGTCGACTGCCCCATGACCACCGCGAGCGGCGTGAGGCCGCGCTTCTCCGCCGTCGAGCGGCGCATCATGACCAGCGCCGCGGCGCCGTCGGAGATCGAGCTCGAGTTGGCGGCGGTGACGGTGCCGTCCTTGCGGAAGGCGGGCCGGAGGGTGGGGATTTTCTCCAGGTTGGCCTTGAACGGCTGCTCATCGTTCTCGACGAAGCGTTCTTCCTTACCAGCCTTGATCGCGATCGGCGTCAGCTCCCACGCGAACCAGCCTTCCTTGTTCGCCTGCTGCGCGCGCTTGAGGGACGCGATCGCGAACTGATCCTGTTCCTCTCTGGAAAAGGAATATTTTTGGGCGCAGTCCTCGGCAAAGGTCCCCATCAGGCGGCCTTTGTCGTACGCGTCCTCGAGGCCGTCGTAGAACATATGGTCGATCACCTGGCCATGGCCCATGCGCAGGCCGGCGCGGGCTTTCGGCAGCAGGTAGGGCGCGTTGGTCATCGATTCCATGCCGCCGGCGACGATCACGTCGGCGCTGCCGGTGGCGAGGATGTCGTGCGCGAGCATCGCGGCCTTCATGCCGGAGCCGCACATCTTGTTCACCGTGGTGCAGCCCGCGCTCAGCGGAAGGCCCGCGCCGAGCGAGGCCTGCCTTGCCGGCGCCTGCCCCTGACCCGCGGGGAGCACGCAGCCCATGATCACTTCCTGCACTTCGTCGGCGCCGATCTTCGCGCGCTCGACGGCGGCCCGAATGGCGGCGGCGCCGAGCTGCGGCGCGGTGAAGTTTTTCAGCTCGCCCTGGAACGCGCCCATCGGCGTGCGGGCGGCGGAGACGATGACGATCGGGTCGGATTGCATGGCTACTCCTTGACTAGGGCCGCGCTGGCGCGCAGCGCGGCGATGGTCTCTTGCTCGAGCGTCCGGATCAGCTCGGCCGCCGGCATGCGGCGCGAGAGCGGCGCGGCCTGGCCGGACCAGAGCGCTACGCAGTCGGTCTTGCCTGCCTTGGCGGAGGCGGCGCGCAGCTTCCCGGTGACGGCGTTCTGGGCCGGAAAGACGAGCTGCGGCTTGTCCTCCATCTCGCGCATGAAGCGGTTGACGATGCCGCGCGCGGGCTTGCCGGAGAATTTCTCCGTGATGCGCGTGTCGTCCTCTTTGGCGGCAAGCAGCGCGTCCTTGTGGATCTGCGACGCGCCGCTCTCCGGGCACGGTATGAACGCGGTGCCCATTTGCGCGGCTTGTGCGCCGAGCGCGAGTACGGCGGCGATGCCGGCGCCGTCCATGATGCCGCCGGCGGCGATGACTGGAATGCGAACGGCGCGCACCACCAGCCGGGTAAGGGCCAGCGTCCCGGTCATCGCATCGTATGGATCGCGCAGCCATGTACCGCGATGGCCACCCGCTTCTCCGCCTTGCGCGATAACGAAGTCCGCGCCGAGCGATTCGAGATGCTTCGCCTCGGCGATGGTCGTGGCGGCGCCGCCGACGAGGATGCCGAGCGACTGGAACTTGCGGACCCGGTCGGCGGGAAAGTCGGCAAGGTGCGAAGTGACGGCGCGCGGACGAATGCGCTCTATAGCGGCGAGCTGCGCCTCGAGATTCGGCGCGTAGGGCGGCTGCACGGGCTGCGGCGCGCCGAGGCCGAGCTCAGAATAGAAGTGCGCAACGGCGTCCAGCGCGGCGCGCTGGTCCTTCACTTCGCCGGGCTGCGGCGAGGTGAAGAGGTTGATGACGAAAGGCGACTGCGTGCGCTCGCGCACCCACGCCGCTTGCTTTTCCATGTCGGCCGGCTGCGTATACGCGAAGCCGAAGCCGCCGAGCGCGCCGGCGCTGCAGCACGCCGCCACGAGCTCCTGGCTGCTCGGTCCGCCGGCCATCGGCGCCTGCACGATAGGGACGCGAACGCCGAGCTTCGCGCTGAGGGGAGTAGAAATCACGACGTCTCCGCAAAAAGTTCGCGGCCGATCAGCCAGCGACGGATCTCGGACGTGCCGGCGCCGATTTCGTACAGCTTGGCGTCCCGCCACAGCCGGCCCGTCGGTGTCTCATTGATGTAGCCCATCCCGCCGAGCGACTGGATCGCTTCGCCGGCCATCCAGGTGGCCTTTTCGGCGGCATAAAGAATGGCGCCGGCCGCATCCTTGCGAGTCGTCTCGCCGCGATCGAGCGCCTGGCCGACGGCATAGACGTACGCGCGGCAGGCGGAGAACGTGGTGTACATGTCGGCGAGCTTGCCCTGCATGAGCTGGAACTCGCCGATCGACTGGCCGAACTGCTTGCGCTCGTGCACGTACGGCAGCACGACGTCGAGGCACGCGGCCATGATGCCGAGCGGCCCGCCCGCGAGCACGGCGCGCTCGTAGTCCAGACCGGACATCAGCACGCGAACGCCTTTGCCTTCCTCGCCGAGCACGTTCTCCGCCGGCACCTCGCAATCACGGAACACGAGCTCGCAGGTGTTCGAGCCGCGCATGCCGAGCTTGTCCAGCTTCTGTGCGGTGGAGAAGCCCTTCATGCCTTTTTCCACCAGGAAACCGGTGATGCCCTGATCGCCGGTCTTTGCATAGATGACGAGCGTGCTGGCATCGGGGCCGTTCGTGATCCACATCTTGTTGCCGTTCAGCACATACCGGTCGCCTTTGCGCTCCGCGCGCAGGCGCATGCCCACCACGTCCGAACCGGCTCCGGGCTCCGACATCGCCAGCGCGCCGACGTGCTCGCCCGAGACGAGCTTCGGCAGGTACTTCTTCTTCTGCGCCGCGGTGCCGTTGCGGCGGATCTGGTTCACGCACAGGTTGGAGTGCGCTCCGTACGAGAGGCCGATCGAGGCGGACGCGCGCGAGATTTCCTCCATCGCCACGATGTGCGCGAGGTAGCCCATCATCGTCCCGCCGTACTCCTCCTCCACCGTGATGCCGAGGACGCCGAGGTCGCCGAGCTTGCGCCAGAGGTCGCGCGGGAATTCGTTGGAGTGGTCGATCTGCGCCGCGCGCGGCGCGATCTCCTTGGCGGCGAAGTCGCGCACGCTCTCGCGCAGCATGGCGATGGTCTCGCCGTGGTCGAAGCCGAGAAAACTCATCCTTTGTGATCCGGTGTTCCGGCAAGCATCATGAGCGTCTGCTGCATCGTCGCCACGTGTTTTCGATTCTCACCGTACACCTCGGCGCGCGCAATCGTCAGCGTGCGGCCGGCCTTAACCACTTCGCCGCGCGCGACGAGCGACGTGGTGGCGGGCGCGAGGATGTTGATCTTGTATTCGACGGTGACGAGCGAGCAGTCGGCCGGCATGAGCGAGAACGCGGCGTAGCCGCACGCGGTGTCGGCGATCATGCCGACGACGCCGCCATGCACGAAGCCTTTCTGCTGCGTGATGTCGTCGCGATAGGGCAGCGCGATCTCCACGGCGCCCGGCTCGACCACGGTCAGGCTCGCGCCGATGAGCGCCATCGCCTTCTGGCGCCCGAAGCTCTGCCGGCAGCGGTCGGCGAAACGCGGGTCGACGGGGGCATTCATTCGAACCGGGACAAAAGGTAAAAAGCGTACTTAACGTTTACGTAAACGTCAACCTCATGAGCCCCTGGCGCGGTTCTTCTTCAGCTGTTGAGAGACCCGCTTGGCGAAGGTCTGGATCTCCCCCAGCTGTGCCTCGATGTCGGCGCGCTGCTGGAGCAGGCTCTTGCGGTGCGCTTCCAGCACTTCCTGGAAGCGCTCGAGCTGCGGGCGGTCGTCGCGCCCCGGCTCGTACATGTCGATCAGCTCGCGGATCTCGGCGAGGGTGAGGCCGAGGCGCTTGCCGCGCAGCGTGAGCTTGAGGCGCGTGCGGTCGCGCGGGGCGTAGATGCGGCGCTGGCCGTCGCGGCGCGGCGAGAGGAGCCCCTCGGCCTCGTAGAAGCGGATGGCGCGCGGAGTGACATCGAACTCCTGCGCCAGCTCGCTGATCGAGAACTCGGTGCGCTCCTCGCCGCCCACCGCTAGAACGTCTGCTGATATTGCAGCCCGAAGACGTGGACCTTGGCGTCGTACGTGCCGTTGACGGTGCCCTTGCCCGCCTGGGTATTGTTGATGTCGGCGTCCTTGGCATCGACGAAGGTGTAGCCCACGTCCAGCTTGCCGCTGCGCGAAACCTTGAACGCCGCGCCGACCGAGTACCAGGTGCGATCGTTGTCCGGCAGGCGGACGCTGCGGGTGTCGGCGTTCGGCACCGGCGACTTGTCGTGGGCGATGCCGACCTTCAGCACGATGGCCTGGCTCACCCTGTAATTCGCGCCGGCCGAGAAACGCCACACGTCGTTGAAGTTGAAAGTCAGCGTGTCGAGCGCCTGGCCGCTTTGCGTGCCGCTCGTCCTGACGAGGGGAAGCTGGCGGATCCGGCTCCAGTGCGTCCAGGTCGCGTCTGCGAGGAGCTGCCATTGGGGGCTCAGCTCGTGCACGGCGCTGAAGGCCACGCTGTCCGGCGTCTGCAGCTCCAGCTTCACGTTGCCATCGGGCAAGCCGGCGGCGAGCAGCGCCGGGCGGTTGGAAAAGGTGGTGTCGCCCTCGAGCTTGTAGTCCAGCACGGAACGGTAATGGACGCCGACGCGCGTGGCAGGAAGCACGTCGAACAGCGCGCCGAAGTTGAAGCCCCACGCGCTGCCGTCGACGCTGGTCTTGTTCTGGCCTTCGACGCCGGCACCACCTACCGCGGTGAGCGCGCCGGCGCCACCGGCCGAGAATGCCGCGGCCGAGTAGTTGACGGCGGAGAGAAGGTCGACCTTGCCGTACTGGTAGCTGATGCCGCCGCCGATGCTCGCGCGGTCGCTCAGCTTGAACGAGACGGCAGGGTTGATATTGATGGTCTGCACCTCCGACTCGATGCCCTGGAAGCGGCCGATCCAGTTCGGGTCGTATTTCGTCGACAGGCCGAAGGGAACGGACACGCCGAGGCCGACGTTCCACCGCGGAGCGGCGTCCATGGCGAAGAAGAAGCTCGGCACGAGCGCAGGATCGCTCGCGTCGCCGCCATTGCCGTTGAGCGCGGGATTGCTGAGCGATGCCGGGACGCTCGCGCGGTTGTTGAACTCCGTCGACGGCATGATGTAGGCGGCGCCGAGCGCGAAGTGCTTGCCGGCGGGCAGGCGCGACATGCCGGCGGGGTTCCACCACACGGTGGTCGCGTCTTCGGCGACCGCGGCCGCGCCCGCGTAGGCGTTGCCGAGGCCGCTGATGCCTTGCTCATGAAGTGCGAATGCGGAAGCGTGCGCCTGGGAACCGAGTCCCATGGCAAGAAAGGCCGATGCGACGGCCAGTGCGGTCGTGTTTCTTTGCATGACTCCTCCTCTGATGGAAAGCCCCGGGCGAACGAAGTTATAGGATAGATTGCACGCCTGCAATGTCCGCCATCCGTTATCCCTTTCCCGAAGTGCCGGCGCCGGCCACCACGGTCGAAGTTGCTCCCGGCGTCCATTGGCTCAGCATGCCGCTGCCGTTCGCCCTCGACCACATCAATCTCTGGCTGGTGAGCGACGACGATGGCTGGACCATCGTGGACACGGGGATCGGGAACGAGCAAACGCGCGCGCTGTGGGAGCAGCTGCTGGAGCGTTTCAAACGCATCCGCCGAGTGGTGCTGACGCACTATCACCCGGACCACGCCGGCAACGCGGAGTGGCTGTGCACCCGCTTCGGCGTCGAGCTGTGGACGACGCAAGGCGAATACCTTACCGCGCACGCCGTGCGCGCGAGCGCGGCGGGCTACACGACCGAAGCGGTGCTCAAGGTCTTCCAGCGCAACGGACTCGATGCGGCGAAGCACGCCGCCATGTCGGGGCGCGGGAACCGCTACGCGCAGCTCGTGCCCGGCTTTCCGCATTCCTACCGCCGCATCATCGACGGCGACGTGGTGAAGATCGGCCGGCACGACTGGCGCGCGATCGTCGGCCACGGCCATGCGCCGGAGCATCTCTCGCTCTACTGCGAGGCGCTCAACGTGCTGATCGCGGGCGACATGCTGCTCTCGACCATCTCCACCAACGTGAGCGTCTGGTCGATCGATCCGGAGGGCGATCCGCTGCGGTTGTTCCTGGATTCGATCGCCCGGTACCGCGAGCTCCCGGCCGACGTTCTCGTCCTGCCCTCGCACGGCAAGCCCTTTCGCGGCGCGCACGAGCGCGTGGCGCAGCTGGAAAGGCATCACCGGGAGCGCTTTGCCGAGCTCAGGCAGGAGCTGAAGAAAGGCGAGAAAAGCGCGGGCGAGCTGCTGCCGGTGCTCTTCCGCCGCCCGCTCGACGCGCACCAGACGTTCTTCGCCATGGGCGAGGCGATAGCCCACCTGCACTATCTCTACTATGCGGGCGAGGCGAAGCGCGCCGCAGGTGGCGATGGCATCATGAGATATGCAGCCGTCTAATCCCACCGAGACCGCCGAGCTCGCCAAGGTCGCGCAGCAGGTCGCCGAGCGCTCCTCGAAGATCCTGGGCGAGTTCGCCCAGAAGCAGGCCGAATCGATGTCCGCCGCCGTGCGCGACGAGATGGGCATCGCCAGGGCGTTCATGGATCTCTATTCGCGCATGGCCGCCGATCCGGCGCTCGTGGCGACGGTCACCATGAACATGTGGATGGAGCAGATGCGGCTCTGGCAGACGAGCTGGATGAAGATGCTCGGCCTGCCGGCACCCGCGGTGGCGGAGGCGGCGAAGAACGACTGGCGCTTCAAGGACGAGGAGTGGTCGAAGAACTTCGTCTTCGACTACATCAAGCAGAGCTACCTCATCGCCGCGCGCAACATCCAGGAAGCGGTGGCGAAGGTGGACGGCCTGCCGCCGGAATCGCGGAAGAAGGTGGCGTTCTTCACCCGGCAATACGTGGACGCGCTCGCGCCCTCGAACTTCCTGCTCACCAACCCGCAAGTGCTGCGCGAGACGCTCGCGAGCGGCGGCCAGAACCTGGTGCGCGGGCTGAACAACCTGCTGGCCGACCTCGAGAAGGGCGGCGGGCAGCTGCGCATCTCGATGACCGACGAGACCGCGTTCCAGCTCGGCCGCAACGTCGCCACCTCGCCCGGCAAGGTCGTCTTCCAGACCGAACTCATGCAGCTCATCCAGTACCAGCCGGCGACGAGCGAGGTCTACAAGCGGCCGCTCGTCATCATTCCGCCCTGGATCAACAAGTACTACATCCTCGACCTGCGGCCGAAGAACTCCTTCATCCGCTGGGCGACGGAGCAGGGCCACACCGTGTTCGTCATCTCCTGGGTAAACCCGGACGCGAAGCTCGCGCAGAAGGGCTTCGACGACTACATGACCGAAGGCGCCTTGGCGGCCCTCGATGCGGTCGAGCGGATCACCGGCGAGCGGGACGTCAACGTCATCGGCTACTGCCTCGGCGGCACGCTGCTCGGCGCGACGCTCGGCTACCTGGCCGCGAACGACGACGACCGGGTGAAGAGCGCGACGTTCTTCGTCAGCCTGCTCGACTTCTCGCAGCCCGGCGAGCTCGGCGTCTTCATCGACGAGGAGCAGGTCGCCAGCCTCGAGAAGAAGATGAACGAGCGCGGCTACCTCGAAGGCTCGGAGATGGCGAGCACCTTCAACCTGCTGCGCGCGAACGACCTCGTCTGGTCCTTCGTGGTGAACAACTACCTGCTCGGCAAGGATCCGTTCCCGTTCGATCTGCTCTACTGGAATGCGGACTCGACGCGCATGCCCGCGCGGATGCACAGCTTCTATCTGCGCAACATGTACATCAAGAACCTGATGGGCGTGCCGGGCGGCATCACCCTGAAGGGTACGCCGATCGACCTCTCGAAAGTCACGGTGCCGAGCTACTTCATCTCCACGGTGGAGGACCACATCGCGCCGTGGAAGACCACTTACAAGGGCGCCAAGTACCTCGGCGGAGACGGGCGCGGTTCGGTTCGCTTTGTGCTCGGCGGCTCCGGCCACATCGCCGGCATCGTCAACCCGCCGTCGGCGAAGAAATACCACTTCTGGACGAACGATTCGCTGCCGGCGACGGCGGACGAATGGCTGGCGAGCGCGCAGCAGCAGCCCGGCTCCTGGTGGGACGACTGGCAGCGCTGGATGGACGAGCGCAACGGCGGCGAGAAGGTGCCCGCACGCATGCCCACGAACGCCATCGAGGACGCGCCCGGCAGCTACGCGATGCTTCGCCTGCAGAAATAAATAGGGACAGACCCTATTTATTTTTTAATTAGGGTCCGTCCCTAATTAATGGGCACGTCCCTGGGCTTGCGCGGTGCCCGGGCCGCCAGCCGGTCGTAGAGCCAGTCCGGCATCGCGCGCATCAGGATCGAGACCAGAGCCATCTGCCACGGAACGACGGCGACAGGCCGTTTGGCGGCGATGGCGCGCGCGATGAGGTGCGCGCCCCTGTCGGCGTCGACGATGAAGGGCATGCGGAAGCGGTTGACGCGCGTCATCGGCGTGTCGATGTAGCCGGGGCAGACGCAGACCACCGAGACGCCCGTGCCGCGGAGCTCGACCCGCAGGCTTTCCAGCCAGGCGCGGGCGGCGGCCTTCGAAGCGCAATAAGCGCCGTTGCCCGGGATGCCGCGGAACGAGGCGATGCTGGCGATGCCGGCGAGCGTGCCGCGACCGGCCTTGCGCATCGCGGGCGCAAAGGCGGCGAGGGTGGTGGCCATCCCGGTCACGTTCACATCGAGCACCCGGCGCAGCTTGGCGATGTCCGCGAGATCGTCGCCGTGCGTGCCGATGCCGATGCCGGCATTGGCGACGACGATATCCGGAGCGCCAAAGCGGCTGACGAAATCGCGCGCCGCCGCCTGGGTTGCCTGGGCGTCGGCGACATCCAGCGAGTAGGAGACGACGGTGCCCGGCAGCGAAGCGCTGATCGGCCGGCGCGCGATAAGGCCGAGGGTGGTGTCGGGAGAGGCGTAGTACCGCGCCAGCGCCTCCCCGATGCCGGAGGAGGCGCCGGTTATTACGACCTTCGCTATTTGGCCTTCCGCACCTGGTCGACCAGGTAGTTGACCGTATCCAGCATGCCCTGCTGGCTGCGGCCCTGGTCGGCGCTGACGGTGTAGCGGCCGGCCACCGCCATCGCCGGGGTGCCGTCGATCTTGTAGGCGGTGGTGAGCTGCACGGCGCGCTTGGTCTTGCTCTGCACGCCGAACGACTTCATCGTGTCCATGAACTTCTTCGGATCGACGCCCTGCTTCTGCAGCCACTGCGAGAAGGCTTCCGCATTGCCGGTGTCGAGGCGGTCGCGGTGGATCGCGTCGAAGAGCGGGCGATGCAGCTTCTCCACCAGCCCAAGCGCCTCGAGCGTGTAGTAGATCGCGGCGTCATGGCCCCAGCGCGCGTTGAACACGGCCGGGATGCGGCGGAACTGGACGTCGGGCGCGATCGTCTTCTGCCAGCGCTCGATGTACGGCTCGAGGTTGTAGCAGTGCGGGCAGCCGTACCAGAAGAATTCCGCCACCTCGATCTTCTTCGCGTCGGCCTCGACGCTTTGCGGCGGCTTGAGCTCGGTGTACTGCGGTTGCCCCTGCGCAAGCGCGGGACCGGCGATCAACAACGCTGAAACAAGTGCGAACAGCTTTTTCATCTATTGCGGCTCCTTGATCTTCACGAGGCTCGCGTCGATCCCGTTCTGCGCGAGCATGGCACGCACGCGGTTGATTTCCTGCACCTTGGTGTAGGGTCCCATCCGCACCCGGTACCACGTGCCCTTGTCGGGCAGGTTGGCCGGCTCCACGCTCGACTCGAATCCGAGGATCGCCAGGCGGGCCTTCTGGTTGTCGGCCTCCGCCGGGTTCTGGAACGAGCCCGCCTGAATGAAATAAACGTCCTTCGAGCTTTCCTGTTGACCGCGGGAGGCGGCCTGGGCGCGCGCCTGCAGCTCCTTCTCGCTGACGGTCTCTTCCTGCCCGGGCAGGATCTTGTAGAAATCGAATTTCGGCTTCTCGCCCGCGGGAGCGGCCGCGGATGAGCCCTGCGGCAGGCCGGCGATCGGCGCGCCTTTGCCGTCGCTCTTCGGTTCCGGCTTGCTCGTCTTCGCGCTAAGGAACGGCATCGGCGCCTTGTTGAGGTAGAAGGCGATGCCGAGCGCCACGGCGAGGCCGATCACCACGCCGGTAAAGATGCCGAGCAGGAAGCCGCCCTCCGAGCGTTTTCTCGGCGTGGGAGAGGAGCGGGGTTTAGCCATTTACATCTTCTCCGGCGCGCTGACGCCTATCAGCGACAGCCCGTTGGCCAGCGTTTGGCGGACTGCGGCGCACAGCGCGAGGCGCGCGGTGCGCAGCTCCCCGTCTTCGACGAGGATGCGCTCGGCATTATAGTAGGAGTGAAACTGCGCAGCGAGTTCGCGCAGGTAGAAGGCGACATCGTGCGGCGCCGCTTCGCGCGCGGCGATCGCCACCATCTCGGGAAATTCCTCCAGCCGCCGGGCGAGCGCGGCTTCACGCTCGCTCGTCAGCTTGTCCAGCGGAGCGTTGGTGAGCGCGTTTGCGTCGCCACCCCATTGCGCGAAGACGCTGCACACGCGCGCATGCGCGTACTGCACGTAGTAGACCGGGTTCTCGTCGCTCTTCTGGCGCGCGAGGTCGACGTCGAAGACGAATTCGGAGTCGGCCTTGCGCGAAACGAGGAAGAACCGCACGGCGTCGCGCCCGACCCAGTCGATGAGATCCCGCACCGTCACGTACGACCCGGCGCGCTTCGAGATCTTCACTTCCTCGCCGCCGCGCATCACTTTCACCAGGCTGTGCAGCACGTACTGCGGCCAGTCCTTCGGGATGCCGAGCTCGAGCGCCTGCAGGCCGGCGCGCACGCGCGTGATGGTGCTGTGGTGGTCGGTGCCCTGCACGTTGACCACCCGCTTGAAGCCGCGCTGCCATTTCGTCACGTGATAGGCGACGTCCGGCACGAAGTACGTGTAGCCGCCGTCGGACTTGCGCACCACGCGATCCTTGTCGTCGCCGTAGTCGGTGGTGCGCAGCCAGAGCGCGCCGTCCTTCTCGTACGTCTCGCCCTTGGCGGTAAAGCCCTTCACCACCGCCTCGACCTTGCCTTCGGTGTACAGGCTCGATTCGAGGTAGTAGACGTCGAACCTGACGCCGAACGCCTTGAGGTCGATGTCCTGCTCGCCGCGCAGGTACTGCACCGCGAACTTGCGCACGGCGTCCACGTCGTCGACGCTTCCCTTGTACTCGCGCGCGATGTCCTCGATGTACTCGCCGGCATAGCCTTCTTCCGGCCAGCCGGCATCGCCCGGCCGCAATCCTCGCGCTCGCGCCTGCACGGACCAGGCGAGCTTGTCGATCTGCGCGCCGGCGTCGTTGTAATAGAACTCGCGCGTCACCTTGTGGCCCTGCGCTTCGAGGAGCGCCGCGATCGCGTCGCCGAGCGCCGCCTGGCGGCCGTGGCCGACGTGCAGGGGACCGGTCGGATTGGCGGAGACGAACTCCACCTGCACCGGTTCGCCTCTGCCGGCATTCGAGCGCCCATAGGCGGCTTTCTCGGCCAGCACGCGATGAATGACCGCCAAGCGCGAGCCGGACTTGAGACGGAAATTGATGAACCCGGGCCCGGCCACCTGCGGCGGTTCGAATCCCGCGCCGGCCGCGAGCCCGGCGATCTGCTCGGCGAGCTCGCGCGGATTGCGCTTCAGCTTCTTCGCGAGCTGCAGCGCCACGTTGGACGAAAAGTCGCCGTGCCCCGCCTGCTTGGGACGCTCGAGCAGGATAGGCGTGCCCGCTTCATCGGGCGCGATCTGCGCCAGGGCGCGCCGCAGCGCGGCTTCGATCTCTTCCTTGCTCATCAATCGAACTCGATCGGATCCACGTCGAGGTGCCAGCGCACGTTGCGCGGCGCGACCTGGAAGAGCTGCGCCGACAGGCGGGCGAGATAGTCCTGCAGCGCCGGGCGCGAGGCCGATTGCATGACGAGCTGCGCGCGCTCGAGGCCCGCGCGGCGCGTCATCGTGGCGGGCACCGGATCGAAGACGCGCACTTCGGTTGGCGCTTCAACCAGGCTCCGCGCCTGGGCCAGGAAGGCGAGGGCGCGGGCGAGCTCGTCGGCCTCCGCACGCAGCGCGGCCTCGAAAACGCACGGTGGAAAACCGGCCTGCTCGCGCGCCCGCAATTCCGAGTCGGCGAAGCCGGAGAAGTCGTGGCGGGCGAGCGCGCTGAAAAGCGGGTGCTCGGGGAAGCGCGTCTGCAAGATGACTTCGCCCGCCTCGGCGCGCCGCCCCGCGCGGCCGGCGACCTGCGACAGCACGGCGAAGAGGCGCTCGGCGGCGCGGTAATCGGTCGACAGCAGGGAGTGATCGGCGTTCAGCACGGCGACGAAGGTGAGGTTCGGAAAGTCGTGTCCTTTGGCGAGGAGCTGCGTGCCGACGAGGATGTCGCCTTCGCCGCGGCGGATGGCCTGCAGCGTCTGCGTGAGCTCGTTGCGGCGGCGCGCCGTGTCGCGGTCGATGCGCACGATACGCGCTTTCGGGAAGCGCGCCGCGAGCGTTTCCTCGACTCGCTGCGTGCCGCGCCCCATCGCCTTCAGGTCGACATTACCGCAGGTCGGGCAGGCTCGCGGGATCGATTGTTCGGCGCCGCAGTGGTGGCAGCGCAAACGCCGGTCGGTCGCGTGCAGGACGAGGCGCCCGGTGCAGCGCTCGCAGCCGGCGCACCAGCCGCACGCCTCGCAGGCGAGCACCGGCGCATAGCCGCGCCGGTTGATGAAGACCAGGCTCTGCTCGCCGCGCTCGAGGCGCCGGCCGATCGCCGCCAGCACCGGCGGCGCGAAGCCCTGATCGATCCCCGATGTGCGCAGGTCCACGGTGCGCACGACGGGCAGCTTGGCCCCGGGCGCGGCGCGCTCGAGGAGGTCCAGCTTTTCGTAGCGCCCCTGGCGCCAGTTGAACCAGCTCTCCAGCGACGGCGTGGCGCTGCCGAGGACCACCGGGCAGCCGCAGAGCTTGGCGCGGTAGACGGCGGCGTCGCGCGCCGAATAACGCAGT
>DATMIG010000120.1:0-11220 GCA_035554335.1 Burkholderiales bacterium | reverse complement strand
CTAGCGGGCTGCGGCGACTCGAAGAGCCATTCGCAGGCGGTCTACATGCTGGTCGACACCTCGGGTACGTACGCGCTCGAGATCGACAAGGCGCAGGCCATCGTCAACTACCTGCTTGGGACGCTGCAGTCCGGTGACTCGCTCGCCGTGGCGCGCGTGCGCAGCCGCAGCTTCAGCGAGAAGGACATCATTGCCAAGGCCACCTTCGACAGCCGCCCATCGCAGGCGAACACGCAGAAGCGCGCCTTCAAGGACGCCGTCGACTCGTTCACGAAAACGGCGCGGGGCAGCGCCTATACGGATATCACCGGAGGCCTGATCCAGGGGGCGATGTTCCTGAACGAGACCGGCGCGGGCCGCAAGACGATCCTGATCTTCTCCGACATGCAGGAGGAGCTGGACAAGAGCACGGTGCGCGATTTCCCGATCGACCTGAAGAACATCCGCGTGGTGGCGGTCAACGTAGTCAAGCTGAAGACCGACAACGTCGACCCGCGGCGCTACATGGGACGGCTGGACGAGTGGCAGAAGCGCGTCGAGCTCGCCGGCGCGGCCGAGTGGCGCGTCATCAACGACCTGGAGCACCTGGACCGCATCCTGCGCAGCTAGCCGGCAGCAGGCCTGTTTCTTACTGAGCGGTCCAGCCTCCGTCCACGACAAGGCTCGTGCCCGTAACTAGGGCCGCCGCGGGAGAAGCAGCAAACACGACGGCCGCCGCGACGTCCTCCGGCTTGCCGGTGGCGCCGAGCGGGATGCGCTGCTCGACCCACTGGGCGAACTCCGGCTTCGCCGACTTCATCTTCTGGTACATCGGCGTCTCGATGAAGGTCGGCGCCACCGAGACGACGCGGATGCCGTGCAGCGCGAGCTCGAGGGCCATTGCCTTGGTAAGTCCCTCGAGCGCGTGCTTGGTGAGGCAGTAGACGCTGCGGTTCACCGCGCCGACGTGGCCCATCTGTGACGACATGTTGATGATCGCGCCGCGGCGCTTGCCCTCGATCATCTTCTTCGCCGCCGCCTGGGCCGCGATGAATGCCGCACGGACGTTGAGATTCAGCAGCGAGTCGAGGTGCTCGTCCGTCACTTCGACGAACGGCTCGGGGATGTTGGTGCCGGCGTTATTGACGAAAACGTCCAGCGCCGGCAGCGCCGCAATGGCTTTCCTGAGCTGGCTGGAATCGGTTACGTCGCAGACGACCGCATGCGCGTTCGGGATCTGCGCCGCCGCCGATTCGATCTCACCGCGTGTGCGCGCAGCGAGCCACACTTCCGCGCCCGCCTCGGCGAGCGCCGCCGCGCATGCGCGCCCGATGCCGCGGCCGGCGCCCGTGACGAACGCCGTTTTGCCATCCAGACGAAAATTAGGGACGGACCCCATTTAAAAAATGATTAGGGCCTGTCCCTATTTATTTGGCCGGGGTGGTTTCTTTCTTGGCGCCGAGGCCCACGTTCTGGCCGCCGTAGCGGCGCAGGCGCAGGTCGGCCTGCTCCTTGTGGCCCCAGAAGCGCTCGATGGCGCAGAGGCGCGAGCAGTACTCGCCCACCTTGACCGCGGCCTCGGGGGTGATCTCCTGATAGGTGCAGGTCTTCAGGAACTTGCCGACCCACAGGCCACCGGTATAGCGCGCAGCGCCGAGCGTGGGCAGCGTGTGATTGGTGCCGATGACCTTGTCGCCGTAGGAGACGTTGGTCTCTGGCCCAAGGAAGAGGGCGCCGTAGTTGCGCATGTGCTCGAGGAAGTAGCGCGGCTCCTTGGTCAGCACTTCGACATGCTCGGCTGCAACGCGATCGGCTTCCTTCACCGCTTCCTCGCGCGAGTCGACCAGGATGATCTCGCCATAGTCGCGCCAGGCCACCGCGGCGACATCCGCGGTCGGCAGCACCTTGAGCTGGCGCTGGATCTCCGCATCCAGCGATTCGCCGATGCGGCGCGAGGTGGTGATGCAGATGGCGGGCGACGTGGGACCGTGCTCGGCCTGGCCGAGAAGGTCGGTGGCGATCATCTCGACATCCGAGCTGTCGTCGGCGATGACCAGGATCTCGGTCGGCCCGGCGAGGAGGTCGATGCCGACGCGGCCGAAGAGCTGGCGCTTCGCTTCCGCCACATACGCGTTGCCGGGACCGCACAGCATGTCGACCTGCCGGATGGACTGCGTGCCGATGCCCATCGCGGCGATCGCCTGGATGCCGCCGAGCACCCAGATCTCGTCGGCACCGCCGAGCGCCATCGCGGCGATCGTCTCCGCGTGCGGCGCGCCCTGGTTGGGCGGCGTGCACGCCACGATGCGCGATACGCCCGCGGTGCGCGCGGTGACGATGCTCATGTGCGCCGAGGCGACCATCGGATAGCGACCGCCCGGCACGTAGCAACCGACCGACTCGACGGGGATGTTGCGGTGGCCGAGCTTCACGCCCGGCAGCGTCTCGACCTCGACGTCGCGCAGCGCCGCCTTCTGGTGCTCGGCGAACTGCCGGATCTGCGCCTGCGCAAACTTGATGTCGGCGATGGTCTGCGGCGACACCTTGGCAAGGATGGCGTCGATTTCAGCCTTGCTCAGCTTATTCGGCGCCCACTTGTCGAATTTTTCCGAGTACTCGCGGATCGCGGCGTCGCCGCGTTTCCTCACGTCGTCGAGGATGTCCTCGACGGTCTTGCGCACCTTGCGGTCGAGCTCGTCGGTCACTTCCTTTGCAATGCGTCGCTTGAGATGAGTAGCCATGGTCATTCCTTGCTGGATTTATAGCGATGGTAGCCGTTCGAGCGCAGCTCGCACGCCGGGCAGGCATCGCAGCCGTAGCCCCACTCGTGCCGCCGCGTGCGCTCGCCCTTGTAGCAGCTGTGGGTATGCTCGGTGACGAGGCGCAGCATTGCCTCGCCGCCCAGCGTTTCCGCCATGCGCCACGTCGCCGCCTTGTCGAGCCACATGAGGGGCGTCTCGATGACGAAGCGCTTTTCCATGCCGAGGTTGAGCGCCACCTGCAGCGCCTTCAGGGTGTCGTCGCGGCAGTCCGGGTAGCCGGAATAGTCGGTTTCGCACATGCCGCCGACCAGCACCTTGAGCCCGCGTCGGTAGGCGAGCGCCGCCGCGACGGTGAAGAAGAGGAGATTGCGGCCCGGCACGAAGGTCGTCGGCAGGCCGTTCGCTCCCATCGTGATCTCGAGCTCGCGCGTGAGTGCGGTGTCGCTCACCTGCCGGATCACGTCGAGCGGCACGACGGTGTCCGAACCGAGCCGCTCGGCCCAGCGTGGAAATTCCGCGCGGAGATGGCGCAGGGCCGCACGGCGGCAATCGAGCTCCACCCGGTGACGCTGGCCGTAATCGAAGCCGATCGTCTCCACGCGCGCGTAGCGCTCGAGAGCCCAGGCGAGGCACGTCGTGGAATCCTGCCCGCCCGAGAGGAGAACGAGCGCCGATGAGTCAGTACTTGCCAAGCGCGAAAGTTTACCGCCCGTGATTTATGCCTCGACGCCTTCGAAAGGTGTCAGCAATCGTGAAGCACGCCGCTGCAGGTTCGCGGGCGGGCTGCAACACTGGTTCTCAGGAAAAGGAACGCCATGCAACTCTCAACCGTCGTCGCATCCGTCGCACTGGTCCTCGCCGCGGCGCTGGCGGTCGGGCACGCCCTGGGACAGGACATCCCCCCCCAATCCGAGCCCCGGGTGACGATGCAGAAGAAGGTCGACGAGCGCGAAGCCCAGCGCCGCGCCGCGGCGGCGGACCAGGAGAAGAAGCGCGAGCACTTCGCCCGGCACTGCACGAAGCCGCTCAAGACGCCGTACGAGCTGGAGGAGTGCCGGACGATCTACCGGCAGATGTAAATGAAAAGGCCCCGCGTCTGCGGGGCCTTTAGTGCCCGATGTGATCGGGCGGCGCCTAGCTGGGCGCCTCGCTCTTGATGCGGCAACTGCCGCGCTGAGGCTGGCGGAAGCGGTATCCCAACAGGTGGCTGGGAATCCCGTGCTGCTGCTGCTTCATTCCGCGCAGGCTCCAAGTCAGGTTAGCACTCTGCGCGCCGCCGTCAATCGTTCAAATGATGACAGCCATCACGCCGGCGTCAGGATATGGATGACGCGGCTCGCGATCAGCTCCTTCGTTCTTGCGCCGTACGCCGCCATGTGCGGCGCCGTGGCGTGCGCCTTGAGCGCATCCATGCTCTCCCATTTCTCGATGACGAGGAACGTCTCGGCTCCCCATTTCGTCTGGAACGCGAGCGCGTTCTCGGCATCGACGGCCGCGCCGTACTCTATGCAACCCTTCTCCTTTTGCACGTTCGGCACGTTGGCACGGAAGTGCTGCAGGATCTCGGCACGCTTGCCCGGCTTGGCGGTGATGACCGCGATGACGTGGATCAAGGGTTTTTCTCCAGGATGATGAGCTCGGGCGACTTGCCCAGCTCGCAAAAGACGATCGCGTTCTGCTCGAAGAGCTGGCCGAGCGCTTCCGCATTGGCGCGGTAGATGCCGATGACGAGGAAGCTCGGCTCGGCCCAGCTGCCGCGCGGGTCGCGCCCCTCGCCCCAGAAGTGCGGATAGCCGGCGGCGGCGACGAAGTTCTGCAGTGCGGCGTTGGCGACGCCGTTCTCCATGTCCGAGCGCGACTCGCCGCGCGGGTTCGCCGCCGTGACGAATGCCGCGGTGGTCGCGCCTTCCGCGCGCATCAACGAGTCGACCTGCGCATTCTTCTCGCCGACGCGGATCACGATGTGCGGATCGGCGAACACGACATATTCCGCATTTCGATAGGCGTCGAGGAGTTCGGCCGTCAGCGGCATGCAGAGACGCTACCATGGCGGCGGGAGGGAAGTTGGATACTCGCGAGACCACGGTGCTGTTCGCCGCCGCCATCGGCGGCGCGGACCTCTATGCGAAGGCGGGCGACGTCGCCGCGGCCGATGCCCTGGCGCGCTGCATGGACGTGCTTGGCGAGGCGAGCAGCAAGGCCGGCGCGCGGGTCGTGAAACGCACCCCCGACAAGCTGATGGCGCTCGCGGCCGACGCCGATATCGCAGTGGAAGCCGCCGCCGCGATGCACCAGGCGATGATCGAACGCCCGCCGCTCGCCGGCGTGCGCCTCGCGCTCGGCGTCGCGTTCCACCATGGGCCGGTCATCCAGAAGGACGCCGACGTCTTCGGCGACACGGTGAACCTCGCCGCACGCCTCGTCGAGCTCGCCGGGCGCGGCCAGATCATCACCACCCGCGAAACCGCGCGCGGCCTCGGCGGCCTCTATCGGCCCTGGATCCGCGACCTCTATGCGACCGACATCAAGGGCCGCTCGGAGAAGGTCGAGCTGGTGGAGCTCGTCTGGCAAAGCGATCCGGACGAGACGGCCACCACGCTGACGGTGCCGACCAAGAAGCTCGGCCCGGCCGCCGGCGCCCTGGTCCTCGTCTACCGCGGCGCGAAGGTCGTGCGCCGCCGGCAGCGCGACAGCATCACCCTCGGCCGGGACGAGCAGTGCGGCCTGGTGGTGCACGCCGACGACGCATCGCGATTGCACTGCACGATCGAGCGCAAGCACGATAAATTCGTGCTCGTCGATCACAGCACCAATGGCACCTACGTGACGATCGAGGGCAGCCAGGAGCTGCGCGTGCAGCGCGAGGAATTCGTGCTGACGCGCCGCGGCACCATCGCCCTCGGCCGGCCGAAGGCGGCCACCCAGGAAATCGTCGAATTCACCGTGGAGTAACGAAGCAATGCCTTACACGCCGCTCATCCCGAAAGGCTCCGCGCCGCCGCTCGCGCCGTATTCGCCCGGAGCCAAGGCCGGCAACACCATCTACGTCTCCGGCACGCTCGCCATCGACAAGGACGGCAAGACCGTCGGCGTCGGCGACGTGAAGGCGCAGACGCGCTTCATCCTCGAGTCGATCAAGTCGGTGCTGGAAGCCGGCGGCGGCTCGATCCGGGACGTCGCCTTCAACCACATCTTCCTCAAGGACCTGAAGGACTACGCGGCGATGAACGAGGTGTACCGCGAGTACTTCCCGGCCAGCCAGCCCGCGCGCTACTGCATCCGCGCGGACCTCGTGAAGCCCGAGTTCCTCGTGGAGATCGCCTCGATCGCCCACCTTTGAGGCGGCTCGGCCTCGTCGTCTCGCTGCTGGTGCTGTGGCAGCTGGCCGCGCTGCACGGGCTGCCGGACTACGTCCTCTCGCCGCTCGACATCGGGCGCAACTTCATCACCGCGCTCGGCACGAGCGAGCTCTACGTCGACGCCTGGGCGAGCCTGATGCGCGCCATTCCGGGCTTCGTCATCGGCACGGTCGCCGGCGTGGCGCTCGGCCTCGCGGCGGGCATCTGGAGGAGCTTCGACGAAATGCTGTCGCCGCTCGTCTTCCTGTCCTACCCGGTGCCGAAGATCGTGATGCTGCCCGTCTTCATGCTGTGGTTCGGCATCGGCGACCTGTCGAAGGTGCTGATCATCGCCCTCGCCTGCTTCTACCCCTCGTTCATCAACGCCTTCTACGGCGCGCGCGCCACGCCGCGCATCCTCGTCTGGTCCGCCCGCAACATGGGCGCCACGCAGGCGCAGATCTTCCGCCGCGTCGTCCTTCCCGGCGCGCTGCCGCTCATCTTCGCCGGCATGCGCGTGTCGCTCGCGCTGTCCTTCATCGTCATGTTCGCCACCGAGATGATCAACGCACGCTCCGGCCTGGGCTATCTCATCCGCCAGGCGGAAAACGGCCTGCGCTTCGACCTGATGTACGTGGCGCTGCTCACGATCGCCATCCTCGGCTATGCAGGAGACCGGCTTCTTCGCTTCTCGAGGGAAAAGCTCCTGCCGTGGGAAGCGAGCCATGCATGACGGCTTCTGTTTGGGCCGCCGCTGTCAAGGCGGGAAACGTGGTCTGTCCCTGATTTCAAGATGAAGCATCTTCGCGCCCTCATCCTGATCGTCATCGCGCTCGCCGCCTGGGAAGTGGCCGCGCGGAGCGGCCGTTGGAGCAAGATCGTGTTCCCTTCGCTCGAAGCCATCGGGCGCGAGTTCATCGGCTTCTTCTCGCGGGCCGACGCGTGGGAGCAGATCTGGACCTCGCTCTACCGCGCGTTCGGCGGCTTCGGCCTCGCCGCGGTGGTCGGCGTCCTGCTCGGCATGATCATGGGCCGCTCGAAGCTGGTGGCGGAGATGCTCGACCCGCTCTTCTCCGGCACCTACGCCGTGCCGAAGCTCGCGCTCTTCCCGATCTTCATCTTCGTCTTCGGCATCGGCAGCCTGTCGAAGGTGGCGCTCATCTTCCTCGAGTGCCTGTACCCGATCGTCATCATGACCTACCACGGCGCGAAGGGGGTGAACCGGGTATGGCTCTGGTCGGCGCAGAACATGGGCGCGAGCCGCTGGCAGACCCTGCGCCGGGTGGTGATTCCAGCGACGACCCCGTACATCTTCGCGGGTTTCCGCGTGGCGGTGCCGGTGGCGATGATCGTGGTCGTCATCACGGAGATGATCAGCTCCGCCGACGGCCTCGGCTATCTCGTCATTTACTCCCTCTCGTCGCTGCGCACCGACCGCATGCTCGCGGTCGTTGTGATCATTGCCCTCATCGGCTATCTCCTCGACAAGGGGCTCGTGCTGGCGAGAAACCGGTTGATATACTGGGAAAAGCTCGACACTTATTACGTCTAGAGGGGGATCACCGATGATTCGTACCGTGCTGGCGCTGTTGGCCGGCGTATTCGTTTCCAGCGCCTTCGCGCAGCAGATTCCGACCATTCGCCTGGGCCGCGGCTTCGCCGCCGAGGAGCAGGTCTGGCTGATGGCCGTGCGCAAGGACCTCACGCCCAACCAGGGCAAGAAATACGAGCTGAAGGAGATCCTCTTCCAGGCGAACCCCGAGCGCTTCCAGGCCTTCCTCGCGGGCGAGCTCGACGCGGGCACCGCGCCCGGCCTCGCCGTCATCTTCGCCCGCGCGCAGGGCATGGACATGAAGATCGTGGCGAGCGTGTGCCTCGAGGCCCACGGCAAGGACTACTTCACCACCACCTACATGGTGAAGGCCGACAGCCCGATCAAGACGGTGAAGGACCTGAAGGGCGGCACGATCGGCGTGGTCGGCATCAAGACCGCCACCGACCTCTGGGCGCGCGCCGGCCTGATCAATGCCGGCCTCGTGCCCGACAAGGACACCAAGGTGGTGCCGATGGCGTTCCCGGCGATCGGCGAAGCGGTGCGCAGCGGCAAGGTGAGCGCCGGCACGTTCGTCGAGCCGTTCTACTCCGCCGAGGTGGCCAAGGGCGGCCTGCGCAAGCTCTTCACCGCGGTCGACGCGGTCGGCTACGACCACGAGCTGCTCGATCTTTTCTTCGGCGAGAAATTCCTCAAGCAGCACCCGGAGGCGGTGCGCGCCTTCCTCGCCGACTACGTCGCCGTCACCAAGTGGTATCTCGCCAACAAGGAGCAGGGCAAGCGCGACCTCGCCAAGGCGGGCTTCGTCCGCACGCCGGTCGAGATCTACGTCAAGAACGCGGACTGGAAGCGCACGCCGGACGCGCGCCTGGACGTGGCGAGCCTGAAGAAGCTGTCGACGTTCATGCTGGACAAGCTGCAGTGGCTGGAAAAGCCGGTGAACGTCGACGAGATGGTCGACCAGAGTTTCCTGCCTAAGTAGCCTCGAGAAACCTGGCCATATGACCGCTGGCGTTCGAATGCAGGCACACCACGCCCGGACCGGTGCCGGCTTCGCGAAAGAAGACGCTCATCGCGCGCGGTACTCGCGCAGCGCGGCCTTGGCTTCCTTGCCCATTTCCTTCAGCTTGCCCACCCACTCATCCCGGTAGGGCCGCAGTGCGTCAGCGATTGCCTCTGCGACAACGAGGTTGCGATACCACTCGGCATTCGCCGGCACCACGATCCACGGCGCGTGCTTGGTCGAGGTCTTCTCGATCGCATCCTCGTATGCCTCGGTGTAGTCGTCCCAGTAGTCGCGCTCCTGCCAGTCGCCCGCGTTCAGCTTCCACGCCGTCTCGGGCTGCTCCTCGCGCTCGAGCAGCCGCTCCCTCTGCTCCTTCTTCGTGATGTGCAGGAAGAACTTGAGGATGAGGGTGTTGTGCTCGGCGAGGAGCTGCTCGAAGTCGACGATGTGCTCGTAGCGCGGCTTCCACACCTTCTTCGGCGCGAGCTCGTGCACGCGCACCACCAGCACGTCTTCATAGTGCGAGCGGTTGAAGATGGCGAACTCGCCGCGGCGTGGCGCGTGGCGGTGCACGCGCCAGAGGAAATCGTGCTGCCGTTCTTCGGTCGTCGGCACCCCGAACGACACCACATTCACGCCGCGCGGGTTCAGGCAGCCGACCACGTGCTTGATCGTGCCGTCCTTCCCCGCCGCGTCTCGACCCTGCAGCACGACGAGCACGCTGTGGAGCTTCGCGCCCCACATCGCGTCCTGCAGGTCGAAGAGCTCCTTGCCGAGCGACTCGAAGCGCTTCTGCGCCTTTTGTTCGGTCATGCCGTCGGGCGGCTCGGCGGAGATCTTGTCGAGCTTGAGCTTCACGGCTTGAGACCGGCGAGGATGGCAGCCGGATGCGAGGTCAGGCGGCCGCCGCACTCCAGGCACCGCACCACGCGATCCGGTCCGAGCGTCACTTTTTGGTCTCGCTGCGGATCAAGTCCCAGATGTGGTTGCGGTATTCATGGCACCGCATCGACTTCTTGATCTCGAGGTTTCTCGGCCGCGGCAGGTCGATCTTCACTTCCTCGCGAATGCGGCCGGGACGCGCGGTGAGCACCACCACGCGGTCGCCGAGGAACACCGCCTCCTCGATGTCGTGCGTGACGAAGACGATGGTCTTGCCGGTGCGCTGCCAGAGGCGCGTCACCTCCTCCTGCATCGTCTCGCGCGTCTGCGCGTCGAGCGCGCCGAAGGGCTCGTCCATCAGCAGCACCTTCGGGTTGAAGGCCAGCACGCGGGCGAGCGCCACGCGCTGCTTCATGCCACCGGAGAGCTCGGCCGGATAGTGGTTGCGGAAGTCGACCAGCCCGGTGATCTCGAGATAGCGCTGCACCGTCTCGTCGATCTCCTTGCGCGCGTAGCCCATCGTCTCGAGGCCCCACGCCACGTTGCCGGCCACCGTCTTCCACGGGAAGAGCGCGAACTCCTGGAACATCATGCCGCGGTCCGGACCGGGATCGCGCACTTCCTGGCCATAGACGCGGATCGCGCCGGCGTCGGCGCCGATGAAGCCGCCCATCATGTGGAGGAACGTGCTCTTGCCGCAGCCGCTCGGGCCGATGATGGTGATGAACTCGCCTTCGCGCGCGGTGAAGCCGTCGATGTCGAGGATCTGGAACGACTGGCCGTTCTTCGTGAAGGTCTTGCGGATGCCGGCGGCTTCGAGCGCGATGGTCATTTCTCGAACCAGCTGACATGCGCCGACACGACCCGCCATCCCTGCGGCGTGCGAGCCCATGTCTGGGTTTGCCGGCCGCGGCGGCCGGATCGCTCGCGCTGGAACTCGCAGTTCGCGGTGGCGAAATCGCGGCCAAAAGTCGTGATCACGGTGCGCAGCAGCCGGCGCGGCTCCACGTCCGTCACCGGCCGATTCTGGCGGAACGCGAGGATCTCGTCGCGGCCATAGAGGTTCTCGCCGAGCCCGTAGCGAATCGTAAGCGGGCTCGCCCAGAAGCTTTCGTCGAGGACCGCGATTTCGTTGGCGTTCAATGCGCGCTCATAGCGATCGAATGCCGCGGTGACTTCGGCGAGAACTTCCGGGATGTTGAGCTGCATGTTGCTACCTCGGAGACCACGCCGGCAACGCCAGAACGGCGGCCAGCATGGCGCCGGCAAAACGGTAGCTCATGTCTCCTCCTTGGTGTGCCCGCATGTTACCGGATGGGAATTTCGACGCCGCGGCCCGATTCGCGCGCGCGGCGCACCACATGGCAGGCAACCGCCAGGTCCTCGAGCCCGATGCCCTGCGATTCGAAGAGCGTGATCTCGTCGCGCGAAGCGCGCCCGGGCGCCCGGCCGGCCACCACCTCGCTCAGCGGCCGGACCGAGCTCCAATCGAGGTCGGCGCCGATCAGATCGCCGCTTTCCATCTTCGCGACGGCGACGTCGTCCACGACGATGCGGCTCGCACGGCGCACCGCCACCGCATCGATCTCGCGCTTCTCCGCGTAGTTGGAGCCGACCGCGTTGACGTGTACGCCGGGCCGCAGCCAGGCGCCGTCGAAAAGCGGCCGAGCCGATCCGGTGGCGGGTGATCACGTCGGCCGT
>DATMIG010000119.1:0-4500 GCA_035554335.1 Burkholderiales bacterium | reverse complement strand
GGACGATGACCAGAGCAACCTGCAGATGATCGCGCAGCTCCTCCGGCTGCACGGCGCGTCCGTGATGATCGCATCCGATCCCGACACGGCACTCGCCATCGCGCCGCGCTGGAATCCGGACGTGCTCATCCTGGATATCGGCATGCCGGGCAAGGACGGCTACGAGCTGCTGCCGGAACTGCGCGCGCTGCTCGGCAAGGATCAGCGCACCCTGCCGGCGATTGCCGTGACCGGCTTCGCCGCGCCCGAGGACAGCGCCCGCGCGCTGCGCGCGGGCTTCCAGGCGCACGTGCCGAAGCCCTTCGACATGGCGGGTCTCTGCCAGCTGATCGTCCAGCTCGCGCCGCGCCCGAGCGGGCGCGAGGTCAGTGCAACGCGGTGAGGAGGTCTTCGACCGACTGGCGGTCGATCGGCTTCAGCAGATGCGCGGCGAAGCCGGCGGCGGTGGTGCGCTCGCGCTGCAGCTCGGACGCATAAGCCGAAGCCGCCACGATGTGCGACCCGAGGCCTTCCGCTTTCAGGGCCCGGGCGACTTCCACGCCGTCCGCCCCGGGCATGCGCAGGTCCATGAAAATGACGTCGGGGCGCAGGCGCCGTGCGGCGGGGAGGGCGCTGGCGCCGTCGGTAACCGTCTCGACCTCATAGCCGAGCTGCTTCACGATGCGCGCGAGGCTGTAGGCGCTTGCCGGCTCATCGTCGATGATCAGCACGCGGCCCAGGCGGCCGCCGGCGACGGCCTCGGAGGCGAGCGATGCGATATCCGCCGCCAGGAGGACATCCAAGAGCTTCTCGACGATCGCGGGCGGGACTGTGGCGCGCGCCTGCTTCCACAGCGTGACCGTTTCCGGCATCACCCCGAGGTGCGAGGCGAGCGCAGCCGCGCTGCCCTTGATTTCCAAGGCTCGGTGGAGTATCCGGATGTGCAGGTTGTTCATTGCTATGTTCCCTTGCGCACATTTTATCGCGGCCGGAACGTTTTTCCGCATTTTTACGGAGGTTACCGGTATCGATGAGCGCCTCAGGCTACGCGGTTCAGGAGCGGCAAGCCTTCGCGCACGCGCCGCACGTTCTCCAGCGCGGCGTGAATGCTGCGCTCGAGCGTTTCCTGCGTGAGCCAGGCGACGTGTGGTGCCGTGACGACGTTGGGCAGTGAGAGGAGGGGATGCGCGGCGGGCAGCGGCTCCGCGCCGAAGACATCCAGTCCGGCTGCGGCCAAATGGCCGTAACGCAAGGCGCTTGTCAGCAGCTCCTCGTCCACCAGTCCGCCGCGTGCCGTGTTGACGAGAATCGCACCTCGCTTCATGCGCCGCGGGTCGACCAGCTTTTCCGTTTCACGCGTGAGCGGCACGTGCAGCGAAACGATGTCGCTCGTCTCGAGGACGGTTTCAAACGCGGCGTTGCTTTTCGACCGCGACCAGTAAAGGACCCTGGCGCCCATCGCCTCGAGGATCGGCGCGAGGATCCTCGGCACCTCGCCATAGCCCAGCAGGCCGACGGTGCGACCGCCGATCTCGCCGAAGCTGTCCTGCAGCTTCCAGGCGTCGGGCCAGCGACCCGCGCGCACCGCCTCGCCGAGCTGCGGCAGGCGGCGCAGGCAGGCGAGCATCAGGGCGAGCGTCATCTCCGCCACCGCGCGGCTGTTCGTGCCCGGCAGGTTGCACACCGCGATCCCGCGCCGCTTCGCCGCCTCGATGTCGATGGTGTTCACGCCGCTGCCGATCTTCTGGATCAGCTTCAGCTTCGGCGCGCGCTCGATCACCTGCGCCGTGACCGGCTTGAGCACGTGCCAGAGGATTTCCATCTCCGGCAGCAGCCGCTCCAACCCGGCCGCGTCGCTTTCCGGACACATCTCCACGCCGAGCTTGCGCACCCGTTCAGCGAGAGCGGGGCTGCCATCGAAATGGAAGACGACCTTCATTTTTGCGGTTTGAAGAGCTTTCGTGCCGGGAAGGGAAGCGCCTTGGATCCCAATGCTTCCTCGATGCGCAGGCCTTCGTTCCATTTCGCCATGCGCTCCGAGCGCGAGAAGCTGCCGACCTTGAGCTGGCCCACGCCCCAGCCGACGGCGAGGTGGACGATGGCGACGTCCTCCGTTTCGCCGGAGCGGGCGGAGACGATGGCGCGGTAGCCGGTCTCGCGCGCGGCGTCCCAGCAGGCGAGCGTCTCGGTCAGCGTGCCGACCTGGTTCGGCTTGAGGAGCACGGTGTTGCAGGCGCCTTGCGCGGTCCTGACCCGGTCGGCGGAAGTGACGAAGAAATCGTCGCCGACCACCTGGATCGACGTCGCCTTGGTGAACGCGCGCATCGCCTCGGCGTCGTTCTCCGCGAAAGGATCCTCGATCGACACGATCGGATAGCGCTCGATCCAGCGCAGCAGCATCGCCTGCAGCTCGGCCGCGGTGAGGCTCTTGTTCTCGAGGGCGAGGTGGTAGCGGCCGCCGCGGTAGAGCTGCGTCGCGGCGATGTCGAGCGCGATGGCGGCGTCCACGCCGGGCTCGAGCCCGGCGTCGGCAATCGCGCCGACGAGCTCGGCGAGCGCTTCCTCGTTGGTGTTGAACGCCGGCCAGTAGCCGCCCTCGTCGGCGACGCCTTGCCGCAGATTTCGCTTCGCGAGGCGCGCGCCGGCGGCGTGATAGATCTGCGAGGTCCACTCCAGCGCCTCGCCGAAGCTGCCGGCGCCGATCGCGATCACCATGTAGTCCTGCACGTCGACGCGCGCGCCGGCGTGCGCGCCGCCGCCGAAGATCTGGATCTGCGGCACCGGCAGCGCGACGCGCTTGTCGCCGGCGAACTTCTTCCAGAGCGGTACCTTTTCCGCCGCCGCGTCGGCCTGCGCGCAGGCGAGCGAGACGGCGACGACGGCGTTCGCCCCGAGCCGCCCCTTGTCCGCCGTGCCGTCGAGCTCGATCAGGCGCTCGTCGATCGCCTTCTGGTCGCCGACACTCATGGCGCGCAGCGCATCGCGGATGCGGCCGTTGATGCTCTCGACCGCCGCCGCCGCGTCTATGGAACGCGCTTCGCCGGAGCCCGTGGAGGCCCCAGCCGGCGCGATGCCACGTCCCTTGGCGAGCGCCGTGGTGCCGCGTCCGACGGTCACTTCCGCTTCCACCGTCGGCCGGCCGCGCGAGTCCCACACGCGGCGGCCTTTTACGTCGAGTATTTTTGCCATGCGTCCTTCAATTCACCCAGCGTGGCGACCGGCGCCCGCAACAGCTTGCCCGCTATGGAGCGGACCAGCACGCGCTGCGCTTCGTCGAGATATTCGACCGGCGACTTGCCGTCGATGCGGCCGAGCAGCAGGCCCGGCAACAGCGTGGCGGCGCGCTGCTCCAGTGCCTTTGCGTCCGGTACGCGGGAGAGGTAGGCCGCCGAGAGAGCATCAAAGCAGGCCCTGAACCCCTCGCGCGCCGTCGGCACCCAGACCGACTTCAGGAACAGGTGGTTGAGGCAGAACGCGAGATCGAATGCGGGATCGCCGAACCAGGCGCACTCCGCGTCGAGAAACACGGGGCCGTCCGTGCCGACGAGGATGTTCTTCGGGCTGACGTCGCCATGCACCAGGCATTCGCGCGTGGCCGCGGTGCGGCGCGCGAGCGCGACCAGCGTCTCGGCGAGGTCGGGGTGGCGCGGCGCGGTGGCCACCAGATAGGGCTCGAGCCGGATGGCGTAGAAGATGTCGTCGGTGCGGAACCGCTCCGCGGTGTTCGCGTTGCGCGTGAAGTTGTGGATCGCGGCGAGACGTTCGCCCACCTTGCCGGCGAACGCCGGATCGGCGTGGCCGTCGCGCAGCACGTTTTTCCACACCGGGAAAGCGAGGTGCTCCATCGCGAACATCCCGGCTGCGTCGTCCCACGCCAGTACGGCGGGAACGCAAGACGGCGCGGCTTCGCGCGCGACCTGCAGCCACTGGCGCTCGTAGCGGTTGCGCTCGATCGGCGCTTCCCACACCTGCGCGACGCGAAGCCGCGGCAATGCGCGCTTCACGCACACGAGGCGATCGGGCAGCTCGACGCGCCAGATGTCGGAGGAGACGCCGCCCGAAAGCGCCTCCATGCGCACCGGCTTGCCGAGGCCGGCGCGCTCGAGGAAGTCGGCGAGATTCACGCGTGCAGCCGCGCCATGTTGGAGCGCAGCCAGAAGCCGAGCAGCGCGAAGCCGATCGCCGCGGAAAGGATCGCGCTCGTGTATCCCATGTAGGCGACCGCCACGCCAAGCGCGGCGACGCCGGACGCCTGGCCGACCGCCCACGCGGAGGCATAGAGCGCGAGCGCCGTGCCGCGCGCGTCGGGCGCGACCTCGCTCGCCTTCGTCTGGACGGTGTTGTGCAGCAGGTAGAAGGCGATGCCGAGGCCGAACGCGCCCGGTACCGCGTAGCGCCAGTCGCCGGCGAGCACGATGAGGCCGAAAGCGAGGAGCCCGAGCAGGCCGCCGAGCACCACCAGCCGCCGCTCGCCGAGCGGCACGAGCCAGCGCACCAGCGAGCTGAAGGCCAGGCCGCCGA
>DATMIG010000118.1:0-31282 GCA_035554335.1 Burkholderiales bacterium | reverse complement strand
CTCGAGGAACAGGAACAGGTCGCCGAACTGAAGGCGTGGTGGAACCAGTGGGGTTCGCTCATCACCGCGGCGATCGTCGCGGTGTGCGTCGCGTTCGCCGCCTGGCAGGGCTGGCGCTGGTACGAGCGCAGCCAGGCCGCCCAGGCGGGGGGGCTGTTCGAAGCGCTCGCGCATGCCGCGCAGGCGGGCGACGCCAAGGCGCTGCGCGACGCGGGCGGCGCGCTGCTCGAGAACTACCCGCGCACGATGTACGCCTCCATGGGCGCCATGGTCGCGGCGCGCTTCTATTTCGACCGCAACGACCCGAAGAGCGCCAAGGCGCAGCTGCAATGGGTGGTCGAGCACGGCCGCACGGACGACATGCGCGACCTCGCGCGCCTGCGGCTTGCCAACGTGCTGCTCGACGAGAAGGCCTATGACGAGGCGCTCAAGCTCCTCGACGAGAAGCACGGCGCGGCCTACGACGCGCAGTACGCCGCGGCGAAAGGCGACGTGCTGGTGGCGAAGAACCAGGCCGCCGAGGCGAAAGCCGCCTACCGCGTCGCGCTCGACAAGGCCGGCGGTGGAAATAACGGCTTCCGCGAGAGCGTGCGCATGCGGCTGGAGGCGTTGGGCGGATGATCCTGCGCTATGCCGCCGCTGCGCTGGCCGTCCTGGTCAGCGCGTGTTCCGGTCCCGCGGGTCCGCAGCCGGCGGAGCTGCCAAAGCTCGATAACGAAGCGCGGGTGCGCGAGATCTGGTCGGCGAGCGCGGGCGATGCCGACCGCTTCGTCTTCTCCCCGGCGCTCGCCGATGGCTCGGTATTCGCCGCGGCGCGCGACGGCACGGTGATGCGGCTCGACGTGTCGCGCGGACGCACGCTGTGGAGCGTGAACGTCGACGTTCCGCTGTCGGCCGGCGTCGGCAGCGACGGCACTCTGGTCGCGGTGGCCAACGAGGAGGGCGAGGTCGTCGTGCTCGACGCGCAGACGGGCCAGAAGCGCTGGACCGCGCGCGTGTCGAGCGAGGTGATCTCGCCGCCCGCGATCGGCGCGGGCCTGGTGCTCGTGCGCAGCCTCGACAACCGCGTCTTCGCCTTCGGCGCCGACGACGGCAAGCGGCGCTGGATCTACCAGCGCCCACCGACCGCGCTCATCATCCGCTCGCCGTCGGGCATCGCGCTCGACGGCGACAACGCCTACGTCGGCTTCGGCGGCGGCAAGCTCACCGCGATCGCACTCGCGAACGGCGGCCAGCGCTGGGAGGTGACGGTGGCGCTGCCGAAGGGCGGCACGGAACTCGAGCGCGTCACCGACGTGGTCGGCGACCCGGTGCTGCAGGGGGCGGAAGTCTGCGCGGCGGCGTACCAGGGGCGCGTCGCGTGCTACGAGGCGGCGAGCGGGCGGCAGCTATGGGCGCGCGACGTGTCGTCGCTCACCGGCGTGAGCCTCGATGCCCGCTATGCGTTCGTCAGCGACGACAAGGGCGCCGTGCAGGCATTCGATCGCACGAACGGCCGCTCGCTCTGGAAGCAGGACAAGCTTTCGTACCGGCAGCTGTCGCGGCCGCAGCCCATTGGCGACCTCGTGGCGGTCGGCGACTTCGAAGGCTACGTGCATTTCCTCGACCGGGAGACGGGCGCGTTCGTCGCCCGCTACAGGACCGACGGCAGCCCGGTGCGCGCCGCGCCGAAGCTCATCCCCGGCGGCCTCCTCATCGAGACGCAGGGCGGGGCGCTCTATGCCCTCAGCCCTTAGGCGCGGCCGTGAAGCCCGTCCTCGCCCTGGTCGGGCGCCCGAACGTCGGCAAGTCGACCCTCTTTAACCGCCTCACGCGCAGCCGCGACGCCATCGTGCACGACCTGCCGGGCGTGACGCGCGACCGGCACTATGGGGAAGGGCGCTCGGGCGAGCGCCGCTTCATCGCCATCGACACCGGCGGCTTCGAGCCGCGCGCCGGCGAAGGCATCCTGGTCGAGATGGCGCGGCAGGCGGAGCAGGCGATCGCCGAGGCGGACGCGGTGGTGCTGGTCGTCGACGCGCGTGCCGGCCTCACTCCGGCCGACCGCGACATCGCCGAGCGGCTGCGCCGGCACAAGAACGTGTGGCTGGCCGTGAACAAGGCGGAGGGCATGCAGTCCGACACGGCGGTAGCCGAGTTCCACGAGCTCGGCATGGGCGCGCCGGCCGCCCTCTCGGCCGCGCACGGCGAGGGCGTGCGCGAGCTGCTGGACGCCGTGCTCGGCGCCTTTCCCGAGGGCGAGGAAGAAGACGAGGAGGCCGAGCGCCATCCGCGTGTCGCCATCGTCGGACGGCCGAACGTCGGCAAGTCGACGCTGATCAACGCGCTGGTCGGCGAGGAGCGCGTCATCGCGTTCGACCAGCCGGGCACCACGCGCGATCCGATCGAGGTGCCGTTCGAGCGCGCCGGGCGGCGCTACACGCTGATCGACACCGCCGGCGTACGCCGCCGCGGCAAGACCGGCACGGCCGTCGAGTACTTCTCCATCGTGAAGGCGCTGCAGGCGATCGAGGCGGCCAACGTCGCCGTGCTGCTCGTCGATGCGGCGGACGGCATCACCGAGCAGGACGCGCATGTCGCCGGGTACATTCTCGAGCGCGGCCGCGCAGTCGTTCTGGCGGTCAACAAATGGGACGCGGCCGACAAGGAGGCGCGCGCCCGCGTGAAGAGCGAGCTGCAGTGGAAGCTCGGCTTCCTCAACTTCGCGGAGGCGCACTTCATCTCGGCGAAGGCCGCCAAGGGTCTCGGCCCGCTCATGCGCTCGGTCGATGCGGCGCACGCGTCGGCCATGGCGCGCCTTGCCACGCCGAAGCTCACGCGCGCCATGCAGTCCGCGGTCGAGCGCCAGTCGCCGCCGAAGTCCGGTCTTATCCGTCCGAAGCTGCGCTATGCCCATCAGGGCGGCGTGAACCCGCCGCGCATCGTCATTCACGGCAACGCGCTCGACCGCGTGCCGGAGTCCTACAAGCGCTACCTCGAAGGCTTCTTCCGCAACGCCTTCCACCTCGTCGGCACGCCGCTCGCCATCGAGTTCCGCACCGGGCGCAATCCGTACGCCGGCAAGCGCAAGTCCCGCTAGAACTGGCGCGCGCAATCGCTTGCGCGCGCATGGCAGCGAAGGAGGCGGAACGGAGCGCTGGCGGCGCCGCGGCCGCGCTCGCCGTGTGCCTGCCACACCGCGAGCGCCGCCTCGCGCTCGCCCGCGGCGATGTGGCCGGCGAGCGAGGCGAGGAGCAGGTAGTCGCGCGCCTCGTTGCCCAGATCGTCCTGCCTGCCGAGCAGATCGGTGGCCAGGACGCCGATTCGCGAGGCGTCCCGTGCAGCGACGGCGCGGAAGAGCGCGATCCACTCCTGCTGGAACGGCCTCAACATGGCCGCGCAGCGGCCGCCCGCGATCCGCGCCCAGAGCGGCGCGAGGTCGTCCCAGGACAGATACGGATTCACCGCCTGCGCGACGCGCAGCAAGCTGTGCAGCCAGACGTCCTGGTCGCGCGGCTCGCGGCACTCGAGCAGGCGCAGCTTGACGAGCTCGAGATCCTTTTCCAGCTGGCGGGGCACGCCCTCGGGAGCGGGCGGGCGCGCACCGATCAGGTAGTTGCGGGCATACCAGGCAAGGCGCGTCTGCTCGAGGCGCTCGAAGCTGTACGCGCCCTGGCCGAGCGGATTCGGCGGCCGCTTCGGCCGATCGGGCTCGATCAGCTCGAGCACCGGCACGCCGATCGTGCCGAGCGCCACGATGTCGCCGGCCGAGCGGTCCGTGAAGCGGCTGCGCGCGGCATTGAGATCGAGCACCGGGTAGTAGTCCGAATTGGCCGGCATGCCGTAGCTCGCGAAGAGCGGCGCAAGCGTCTTCCGGCTGCCGACGTAGCGCGCATCGAGGTCGCCCATGGTGAGCACGTGGATGCCCCACAGCTCTTTCGCTAGCCCCGGGCTGTCGAAGATCCTCGCCTGCGGCTCGGCGGGCAGCGCCGAATCGCTCGCGATGATCAGCAGGTCGAAGTCGCTCGGCGCGTAGATCACGTAGTTCCTGAACTCCGCGCCGAGCGCGCCGAGCACCGTGGCGACGAGGCCCGGCTCGATCTCGTAGAGCTGGATCCATTGCGCCAGCACGCCGCCCTCGTTGAGGTGCGGCTTCACGCGGCGGTAGAACTCGCGCGTGAAGAGGCTCGCCACGCCGCTCACCCAGGGGTTGGAGGGCTCGGAGATGATGAGGTCGTAGCGGCGCCGCTGGGTCGAGAAGTAGCTCTTCGCGTCGTCGATGACGATCGTGCCGCGCGGGTCGGCGTAGGTGGCGCCGTTGCGCGGCGCGAAGCCGCGCGAGGCCTCCGCCATGGCGGGCTCGATCTCGATCGTGTCGACCCGCTCGAGGTCGAGGCTCTGCAGCAGCGTGTGCGTGGTGAGGCCGGTGCCGATGCCGATCACCGCCGCGGACTTCGCCTGCGGCTTGAGCGCGAGCGGGATGGCGGCGGTGAGCACCATCGTGATCTCGTCGGAGCCGCGCGTGCCGTTCGGCTCCAGGTTGATGGAGCCGTCGGACTTGCCGTTGGTGCGCAGGCTGACCGCCTCCGGATAGCGCACGAGGTGCACGGTGGCGGTCTTGCCGTCTTTCTGGAATAGCACGGTCGCGTCGCGCGAGGACGCCAGCTCGCCATGGCGAAAGACGCCGGCGGTCATCTTGTTGGCGTCGAGTTCGATGCCGAGCGCCACGGCTACGAACACTGTCGCCACGGCGAGCGCGGCGGGGAGCCACTGCACGCGCAGGCTGCGAAGCAGAGCGAGGCCGAGGGCGACATCGATCAGCGCGCCTGCGATCAGCGACCCCTTCAGACCGAGCACCGGCAAGCCGATGTGCACGGCGAACAACACCCCGGCAATCGCGCCGAGCGTGTTGGCGGCGTATACCTCGCCGATCGCCGCCTCGCCGCGCCCGCGGCGCAGCAGCGACGCGCTGAGGAGCGGCAGCGTCGTCCCGGCGCAGAAGGTTGCCGGCAGCATGACGAGCGAAGCGATCAGGCCCCCGGAAAGGTTGAAGAGCACATAGCCCGTGTCGGTGCGGGCGAGGCCCTTCATCAGGGTTTCCATCAGGGAAAAGGTGGCGTCGTACACCGGCAGCGTGGCGAGCGCGAACAGGCCCATGAGGACCTGCACGCCGGCAAGCAGATACACGGGCTCGGTGGCCACGTCGATGCGCCTGCGCACCGCGAGACCGCCCAGCGCGAGGCCGGCGATGAAGGCAGCGAGCATCAGCTCGAAGGAATGCGTCGAGGCGCCGAGGACGAGCGACAGCATCCGGATCCACGCGATCTCGTAGACGAAGGACGCCATCCCGGTGAAGAAGGCCACCGCGAGGAGCAGGTCCGCGCCGCGCGGCTTTGCCGTTGCCGCGACCGGTGCGAGCGGCGCCGGCCGCGCCAGCACCCAGACGACGGCCGCGATGGCGAGGTTCAGCAGGCCCGCGATGCGAAGCGTGCCGGGCAGGCCGAATTGCGCGAGGAGCACGAACGCGCTCACGAGCACGCCGGCCGCGGCGCCCAGGCTGTTGGTGAAATACAGCATGGCCAGGGATTCGCCGCTCGCCGCCGGCGCCGCGCGCACGAGCGCGGCGCTCATCAACGGGAACGTCATGCCGAGCAGGATCGACTGCGGCAGGATGAGCACGCAGGAAAGCGCGAGCTTGTACGGCAGCGCAAGCCAATCGCCTCCCAGCGCGGGCAGCACGGTGGAATAGGACCAATCGGTAAGGCTGGCGAAAACCGGATGGAAGGCGAGCGCCGCCAGCCCGACGATGGCTTCGACCGTCGCGTAGGCGAGCAGCGGCTGCCGGCGCGTGGGCGACCAGCGCGCGCACCATCCCGCGCCCGCCGCCATCCCGCCCATGAACACCACCAGCACGAGCGACTGCGCGTAAGCGGCGTGGCCGAGGAAGAGCTTCAGGTACTGCGTCCAGATCGACTCGTAGATCAGCCCGGCGAATCCCGAGGCGGTGAAGAGCAGGTAGAACGCGGTGCGTGGCATGCGGGCACGCGATGCTAATTTACGGCGCATGCCGGTGTCATTTCGTCTCGCGGCCTTCTACTGCGCGTTCTTCGCCTGGGTGGGAATCGTCACGGCGTATTTCCCGCCGTATCTCGCCGAGCGGGGACTGGACGCGGCGCAGATCGCCTGGGTGCTCGCGTTGCCGCCGCTCGCGCGCATCCTCGCGCCCGCCGCCTGGGGATGGATCGCCGATCGCACGCGCGCCGAACGCGGCATCGTCGTACTGTCGTGCGCGACCGGCGCCGCGTGCTTCGCGCTGCTGCCGGTCGTGGACGGCTTCGCCGGCATCGCCTGGCTGATTGCATTGTCGGCGGCCTTCTCCGCCGCTGCGCTGCCGCTTGTCGAAGCGATCACGCTCGGCGCACTCGCCGGCCAGAGCGGACGCTACGGTCCCATCCGGCTGTGGGGATCGATCGGCTTCATCGGCGTGGTGCTCGCCGGTGGTGTGTGGCTCGATTCCGGCCTCGCGCGCGTACTGCCGCCCGCGGTGGTCATGTGCGCTCTCGCCGCAGCGGGCGCCGGGTTGAGCCTGCCGAAGCGGGCCGTGCACCCGGCGAGCGCGGCGGCGTCGCCGCGAATGACGTCGAGCGCCTTGGCGCTGCTCGCGAGCGCGTTCTGCGTTGCCGTGTCGCACGGCACGCTCTATACCTTCCTCACGCTGCATCTTCGCGCCCTCGGCTACAGCGGGACGCTGATCGGCTTCCTCTGGACGCTCGGCGTGCTGGCCGAGATCGTGGTGTTCTTCTATCTGCCGGCGCTCTTCCGGCGCTACGCGCTGTCGACCATCCTCATGGCGAGCGCGGCGCTCGGCGTGCTGCGCTTCCAGATCATCGGCTGGGCGGCGGACTGGCTCGTACTGCTCCTTCTTGCGCAGGTGCTGCACGCTGCGACCTTCGGCTCATACCACGCGGCCGCCGTGGCGGCCGTGCAGCGCATCTTTCCGCCGCACGCGAGGTCCCGCGGCCAGGCGCTTTTCTCGAGCCTCGGCTATGGGGCGGGCGGCGCGGCGGGCGCTCTTTCGGCCGGCTGGGCATGGCACCTGGCGGGTCCCGGCCTCGCCTTCACGGTGTCCTCCATTGCGGCCGGGGCGGGCCTCCTTTTTGCCTATCCCCTGAAACGCGAAGGGTTGTGAACTGTCGGAGTCCTTTATGAACCGCAAATTGATCATCGTCGCCGCGCTGAGCGCGGCTTTCGCCGGTGGATGCGAGACCGTCGATACCACGAAAGCCGGTGCTGTCGGGGTGGACCGACAGCAGCGCATGATGCTTTCGTCCCAAGAGGTCAACGCCGAGGCGTCGAAGGCCTACGCCCAGATGATGGCCGATGCGCAGAAGAAAGGCGTGCTGGACAAGGACGCGGCGCAGGTGGCGCGCGTCAAAACGATCATCGGCCGCCTGATTCCGGCGACCGCGGCCTTCCGCGACGACGCGCCCAAGTGGGCATGGGAAGCGCACGTGCTCACGACGGACGAAGTGAACGCGTGGTGCATGCCCGGCGGCAAGATCGCGGTCTATACCGGTCTCATCAATAAGCTGCAGGCGACCGACGACGAGCTCGCCGCGGTGATCGGCCACGAGATCGGCCACGCGCTGCGCGAGCACACGCGCGAGCAGATGTCCCAGCAGGCGATCACGCAGACGGGAATCGGCCTCGCCGGTGCGCTGCTCGGCATCGGTGACCTCGGCCAGAGCCTCGCCGGGGCAGTGGCGAACGTGACCCTGCAGCTGCCGAAGTCGCGCGGCATGGAAAAGGAAGCCGACGACATCGGCGTCGAGCTGGCCGCACGTGCCGGCTACAACCCGCAGGCGGCGGTCTCGCTGTGGCAAAAAATGGAGAAGGTCGCCGGCGGCAACGAGCCGCCGAAATTCCTCTCCACCCATCCGCCTAGCGCGGACCGCATCGCCGACCTGCAGAACCAGGTCAAGAAAGTGATGCCGCTTTATCAGCAGGCGAAGGCCGGAGGCGCCGCAGCCGCCGGTAAATAGATCATAATTCAGGGTTTCTGCAGTGCAGAAACCCTGAATGCCCCAGACCCTTTACGACAAGCTTTGGGATAGCCACCTCGTCCATACCGAGGACGACGGGACGGCTCTCCTTTACATTGACCGGCACCTCGTCCACGAGGTGACCAGCGCCCAGGCCTACGAGGGCCTGCGGGACGCCGGACGCAAGCCCTGGCGGGTCGATTCCGTGGTGGCGACCGCCGACCACAATACTCCGACGACCAATTGGGAAGCCGGCCTCGCCGGCGTGCGCGATCCGTTCGCGAAGCTGCAGATCGAGACGCTCGACGCCAACATGAAGGAATTCGGCGCCAAGGTCTATTTCCCCTACCTCGACAAACGCCAGGGCATCGTCCACGTCATCGGACCGGAGCAGGGCGCGACGCTTCCCGGCATGACGGTCGTGTGCGGCGACTCGCACACCAGCACGCACGGCGCCTTTGCGTGCCTCGCGCACGGCATCGGTACCTCCGAGGTGGAGCACGTGCTCGCCACGCAGTGCCTGGTGACGAAAAAGATGAAGAACATGCGCGTCAACGTCGAAGGGGCGCTCGCCCGCGGCGTGACGGCGAAGGATGTGGTGCTCGCCATCATCGGCAAGATCGGGACCGCCGGCGGCACGGGTTACGCGATCGAATTCGCCGGCAGCACCATCCGCGCGATGTCGATGGAAGGGCGCATGACGGTGTGCAACATGGCGATCGAGGCGGGCGCGCGCGCCGGCATGGTCGCCGTCGACGACAACACCATCGAATACCTGAAGGGCCGCAAGTTCGCGCCGCAGGGCCGCGAATGGGATCTCGCGGTGGAGTACTGGCGCACGCTGAGGAGCGACCCCGACGCGAAGTTCGACCGTGAAATCACGCTCGATGCGCGCGAGATCCGCCCGCACGTCACCTGGGGCACCTCGCCGGAGATGGTCGTGCCTGTGGACGACACGGTGCCGGATCCCGACCGGGAAAAAGACAGCCTGCGCCGTGAAGGCATGGAGCGCGCGCTGCAGTACATGGGCCTCAAACCGCGCACGCCGATCACCGACATCCGCGTCGACAAGGTGTTCATCGGCTCTTGCACCAACTCGCGCATCGAGGACCTGCGCGCCGCCGCCTCGGTGGTGAAGGGCAAGCGCGTCGCCTCGAATATCAAGCAGGCGCTGGTGGTGCCCGGCTCGGGGCTCGTCAAGGCGCAGGCGGAGAAGGAAGGCCTCGATCGCATCTTCCGCGACGCCGGCTTCGAGTGGCGCGAGCCGGGATGCTCGATGTGCCTCGGCATGAATCCCGACCGTCTCGATGCCGGCGAGCGCTGCGCTTCCACCTCGAACCGCAACTTCGAGGGCCGGCAGGGCGCCGGCGGCCGCACGCACCTCGTCAGTCCGGTGATGGCGGCGGCCGCGGCGATCGCCGGCCACTTCGTGGACGTGCGGAGGTTCAGCTGATGGAAAAGTTCACCGTACTGAACGGCTTGGTGGTGCCCCTCGACCGCGCGAACGTCGACACCGACCAGATCATCCCCAAGCAGTACCTGTCGTCGATCAAGCGCACGGGTTTCGCCGAAGGCCTGTTCGCCGAGTGGCGCAAAGACCCGAACTTCGTCCTGAACCAGCCGCGCTTCAAGGGCGCGACGATCCTCCTCGGCCGCAAGAACTTCGGCTGCGGCTCCTCGCGCGAGCACGCGCCGTGGGCGCTGATGGACGGCGGCTTCCGCTGCGTGATCGCGCCGTCGTTCGCCGACATCTTCTTCAACAACTCGTTCAAGAACGGCTTCCTGCCGCTGATACTGACGGAGAGCGAGGTCGATCGCCTGTTCCACGAGTGCGCCGCTTTCCCGGGCTTCCGCCTGGTGGTGGACCTCGAGCAGCAGACGGTCGCCACCACCGACCAGTCGCTCGTCATGCGCTTCGACATCGATCCGTTCCGCAAGTACTGCCTGCTGAACGGGCTCGACGAGATCGGCCTCACGCTGCGCCATGCGGACAAGATCCGCGCGTTCGAGGCGCAGCGAAAAGCGCGCTACCCCTGGTACTTCTAGATGCGCGTCGCCATCCTTCCCGGTGACGGCATCGGGCCGGAGATCGTTGCGCAGGCGAAGAAGGCGCTGCGCAAGCTCTCGCTCCCGCTGGAGACGCAGGACGCCCCGGTGGGCGGCGCCGGCTATGAGGCAGCGGGCCATCCGCTGCCGCCGGCGACGCTCGCGCTGGCGAAGCAGGCCGACGCCATCCTTTTCGGCGCGGTCGGTGACGCGCGCTACGACACGCTCGAGCGCTCGAAGCGTCCGGAGCAGGCGATCCTCGGCCTGCGCAAGGAGCTCGGCCTCTTCGCCAACCTGCGCCCGGCGCAGGTGCATCCCGAGCTCGCATCGGCTTCCGCGCTGAAGGCGGAGGTCGTCGCCGGCCTGGACATCCTGATCGTGCGCGAGCTGACGGGCGACATCTATTTCGGCGAGCCCAAGGGCATTCGCCAGACCGGCGGCGAGCGCGAGGGGTTCGACACCATGCGCTACCGCGAGAGCGAGATCCGGCGCATCGCGCGCGTCGCCTTCGACGCGGCGCGCAAGCGCGGCAAGCGCGTCTGCTCGGTCGACAAGGCGAACGTGCTCGAGACCTCGCAGCTCTGGCGCGAGGTGGTGACGGCCGAGGCCAAGGCCTTTCCGGACATCGAGCTCACGCACATGTACGTCGACAACTGCGCGATGCAGCTCGTGCGCACGCCGAAGCAGTTCGACGTCGTCGTCACGGGCAATCTCTTCGGTGACATCCTGTCGGACGAGGCCTCGATGCTGACCGGCTCGATCGGCATGCTGCCCTCGGCGTCGCTCGACGCGAACGGCAAGGGGCTCTACGAGCCGATCCACGGCTCGGCGCCGGACATCGCGGGCAAGGGTGTGGCGAATCCGCTGGCGACGATCCTGTCGGCGGCGATGATGCTGCGCTACTCGCTCGGTCAGCCGGACGCGGCGACGCGCGTTGAGAAAGCAGTGACCAAGGTTCTGCGCGATGGGCTGCGCACCGCCGACATCCATACCGCCGGGACCCGCAAGGTGGGCACGGAGGAGATGGGCGACGCAGTCCTGAACGCTCTATAGACTATGGCAATGATGCGAGTCGGTATCATCGGTTGGCGCGGAATGGTCGGATCGGTCCTCGTGCAGCGCATGCGCGAGGAGCGCGACTTCGACCATGTCGAGCCGGTGTTCTTCTCCACCTCGCAGGCGGGCGGCAAGGGGCCGAGCATCGGCAAGACCACCGAGCCGGTCGGCAACGCCAACGACGTCGAGGCGCTGAAGAAGCTGCCGGTGATCATCTCCTGCCAGGGCGGCGATTACACCAACGACATCTATCCGAAGCTGCGCAACGCCGGGTGGCAGGGCTACTGGATCGACGCGGCGAGCGCGCTGCGCATGAACGACGACGCGGTCATCATCCTCGACCCGGTCAACATGCCCGTGATCAAGCAGGCGCTCTCCGAAGGCAAGCGCGACTTCATCGGCGGCAACTGCACCGTGAGCCTGATGCTGATGGGCATGGCCGGTCTCTTCCAGAAGGACGAGATCGAGTGGATGACCAGCATGACCTACCAGGCGGCCTCCGGTGCCGGCGCGGCGAACATGCGCGAGCTCGTGGCGCAGATGTCGCGCATCGGCGATGACGCCGAGGCGCTGCTCGACGATCCGGCCTCGGCGATCCTCGACCTCGACCGGGCGGTCACCGAGTCGGTCCGCTCGCGCGAGATGCCGAAGCAGAACTTCGGCTATCCGCTCGCCGCGAGCCTGCTGCCCTGGATCGACAAGGACCTCGGCAACGGCCAGAGCCGCGAGGAATGGAAGGCGCAGGTCGAAGCCAACAAGATCCTCGGGCGCAACGGCAACCAGATTCCCATCGACGGGGTCTGCGTGCGCGTCGGCGCCATGCGCTGCCACAGCCAGGCGATGACCATCAAGCTGCGCCGCCCGCTGCCGATCGACGAGGTCGAGGGCATGCTGGCGGAGGCGAACGACTGGGTGAAGGTGGTGCCGAACCGCCGGGAAGAATCGCTGGCCGAACTGACGCCGGCCGCAGTGAGTGGCAAGCTATCGGTTCCGGTCGGCAGGCTGAGGAAACTGCCGATGGGCCCCGATTACCTGACCGCATTTACGGTGGGCGACCAGCTGTTGTGGGGCGCGGCCGAGCCGTTGCGGCGGATGCTGCGCATCCTTTTGGATGCCGGGGTTAAGCACTAAAACCAAGAAAAGCTCTCAATTTGCAGCCGTAAGGCCATGATGTTAAGTTAATTGGTCCGGCTAAGAATAAAACGGCGGGGGTAGGGAATCTTGCGAACATCGATGAACATCGTCGTGGCGCTTGCGGCCTTCGCGCTCGCCGCGACGGCGCAGGCGGCGGGCCTCGGACGGCTTACCGTCCTGTCTGCCCTCGGCCAACCGCTCCTCGCCGAGATCGAGATCGTCGCGCTGCAGCCCGGCGAGGACGAGGGGCTGTCCGCCCGGCTGCCCTCGCTCGAGACTTTCGCCGCCGCCGGCGTCGACGTCAATCCGGCGCTGAGCGGGCTGCGCATCAGCCTCGAGCGGCGCGACAAGCGCCCGTACCTGCGGCTTACCACCGCGCAACCGATCAACGAGCCGTTCCTCGATCTCTTAGTCGAGCTTTCGTGGAACAGCGGCAAGCTCGTCCGCGAATACACCTTCCTTCTCGATCCGCCGGAATTCCGCAGCCGCCAGCAGCCGATCGCGCAGGCGCCGCAACCCGCCGCGCCGGTGGAAAAACCCGCCGCCGCTGCGCCGCAGCCGCCGGCACCCGCGCAGCCGGAAATCAAACCCGAGCCCGAGCCGGCACCGGCAGCCGCCGCTCCCGCCCCCGCGACCGAGCCGCAAGCGCCCGCGGCCGAAAAACCGGCGGCAGAAGCGCAGGCCAGCGAGGCGAAACCCGCGGCCGAGAAGCCTGCGCCCGCCGGGCCACAGACTTATGAAGTGAAGCGCGGCGACACGCTGGGCGCGATCGCGAAGCAGCACCTGCGTCCGGGCGTCACGCTGAACCAGATGCTGATCGCGATCTTCCGCGCCAACGAAGACGCCTTCATCCGCGGCAACGTCAACCTGGTCCGCACGGGCAAGATCCTCAACATCCCGGATCCCGATGCGGTCGGCACGGTGGATCGCGACGAAGCGAACCGCCTGATGAAGGAGCAGTACGCGCAGTTCAACGAATATCGCGCGCGCCTCGCCGCCGTGCCGACGACGACCGAGGCGGGCCAGCAGGGGCGAGAGGTCGCCGGCAGCATCGAGAAGCCGGAAGCGCCGAAGCCGCCCGCGCCGGCCGATCAGCTGCGCCTTTCCAAGACCGAGCCGGCCAAGCCGGGCGCGGCACCGTCCCAAGCCGCGCGCGAAGACGACGCCGCCGCGCGCCAACGCGCGCTGCAGGAAGCCCAGTCGCGCATAGCCGAGCTGGAAAGGAACGTCGCCGACCAGCAGAAGCTGCTCGCGATGCGCAACCAGCAGCTCGCCGAACTGGAGAAGAAGGGAGCCGCGAAGCCGGCCGCTGAAGCACCGAAGCCGGCCGCCGAAGCACCGAAGCCCGCGGCGCCCGCTCCGACGCCGGCACCGAAACCCGCTGCCGAAGCGCCGAAGCCGGCCGCGCCGGCACCGGCGGCACCCGCGCCGGCCAAGCCGGCGGCGGAAGCGCCGAAACCGGCAGCTGAAGCGCCCAAGCCCGCAGCAGAGGCGCCGAAGCCCGCAGCGGAAGCGCCTAAACCGGCCGCCAAGCCCGCGCCGAAGCCCGCCCCCAAGCCCGCGGCGAAGGCGCCACCGCCGCCTGAGCCGAGCATCGTCGACGAGTTCCTCGATAACCCGCTGTACCTCGGGCTGCTCGCCGCGCTGGTGCTTCTGCTCATCGTGTACGGCTGGTGGACGTGGCGGCGAAAAAAAAAGGCGCAGGCCAAGTTCCAGGATAGCGTTCTCGGCGCCGCTTCAGCGAGCAGCGCCGGCGCCGCTTCGCTAACCGAGCCCACCGCGCCGCCCACGAGCGGCTCGGCGAGCGTCGCGCCGTCGGCGAGCACCGCGCCCGCCGGCATGGAGGCCGAGGAAGTCGACCCCATCGCCGAGGCCGACGTGTACATGGCGTATGGACGCGACGCGCAGGCCGAGGAGATCCTCAAGGAAGCGCTGCAGAAGGATTCGAACCGCGCGCCGGTGCATGCGAAGCTCCTCGAGATCTACGCGCATCGCAAGGACACCAAGGCGTTCGAGCAGACCGCGCTCAAGCTGAAGAACCTCACCGGCGGCGCTGGCCCCGAGTGGGAGAAGGCCGCCGCCCTCGGCCGCTCCATCGACCCGAGCAACGGCCTGTACGCCGGAGCCGCCGTGGCCGAAACGCCGGCCGCGGCAGCGCCCGCGCCCGCGCCGGCCGCCGCGGCGCCGACCCTCGATTTCGATCTGGGCGGGGCGTCGCAGACGGCGGCGCCCGCGCCGGACATTTCGCTCGACGCGGACGCCGGCAAGGGAGCCGCGCCCTCGGGGCTCGATTTCGACCTCGGCGCGACGCAGAACCTCGGCTCGACGCAGAACCTGAACGCGGGCACGCCGGCGCCGGCCGCGCCCGAGGAAACGCTGCTCTCGAGCGACAAGGACGCCTCCGGCGGCCTCGACTTCAACCTCGACCTCGGCGCGGAGGACAAGAAGCAGGAACCCGCCAAGCCGGCGGCTCCGACGCCCAAGGCCGCTGCGCCCGAGGCGAGCGGCGGCCTCGACTTCGACTTCAACCTCGATGGCGACAAGCCGGCCGCGGACGCCAAGCCCGCCGCTCCGGCCGAGCCGTCGAAGGTCGACCTGTCCGACATCAGCCTGGATCTCGGCGGCGATGCGACGGTGATGGCGCCCAAGCCTTCGGGCGATCCGAAATGGCAGGAAGTCGCCACGAAGCTCGACCTCGCCAAGGCCTACGAGGAAATGGGTGACAAGGACGGCGCGCGCGAGCTCCTCAAGGAAGTCGTGAAGGACGGCGACGCCGCGCAGCGAGGCAGCGCCGAGCAACTGCTCGCCAAGCTGGGCTAGGGCATTCCGAGGATCGCGATAGGACTGGAGTACGACGGCAGCCGCTTTCTCGGCTGGCAGACCCAGCCGGGTGGCGGCGCGGTGCAGGATGCCCTGGAGGCCGGCCTTGCCGCGATCGCCGGCGAGGAGATCGCCGTCAACGCTGCCGGCCGCACCGACCGCGGCGTGCACGCCCGCATGCAGGTCGCCCACTTCGATACCACCGCGCAACGCCCCCAGGCCGCCTGGGTGCGCGGCGTGAATGCCTTCCTGCCCGAATCGATGGCCGTCCTCTGGGCGCGACCGGTCGACGCTGAATTCCATGCACGCTTCAGCGCGCTCTCGCGCACGTACCGCTACCGGCTGCTCAACCGTCCGGTGCGCGCCGCGCTCGAGGCCCGCTACGCCGGCTGGTTTTACGCCCCGCTCGACGTCGATGCGATGCGCGCGGCGGCGCGCGCGCTCATCGGCGAGCATGATTTCTCGGCCTTCCGCGCGGCAGAATGCCAGGCGAAGACGCCGGTGCGCACCCTGCATTCCATCACCATCGACCGCCAGCAGGACGAGATCCATTTCGTGATCCGCGCGAATGCGTTCCTGCAGCACATGGTGCGGAACATCGTCGGCTCGCTCGTCTACGTCGGCAACGGCCGGCAGCGCCCGCAATGGATCGGCGAGCTCCTCGCGATGCGCGACCGCACGAAAGCGGCGCCGACGTTCATGCCCGAAGGGCTGTACCTCGAGCGCATCGAGTACGACGCCAAATGGGCCCTCCCGCTATGAGAACGCGGGTGAAAATTTGCGGCATCACGCGGCCCGCCGATGCGAGTGCCGCGGCGCACGCGGGTGCCGACGCGATCGGCCTGGTGTTCTATCCGCCCAGCCCGCGATTCCTTTCCGTCGAGCGCGCGGTCGAGATCCGCGACGCGCTGCCGCCCTTCGTGCAGACCGTCGCGCTCTTCGTCAATGCTGACGCGGCCCAGATCTCTCAGGTGATCGGCCGCGTGCATCCGTCGATGCTGCAATTCCATGGCGAAGAGTCGCCGCAATTCTGCGAGCAGTTCGGCCTGCCGTTCGTGAAGGCGTGCCGCATTCGTCCCGGGGTGGAGCCGCTCGACTATCTGCAGCGCTACCCGCGCGCGACGGCCTGGCTGGTCGACAGCTTCGTGCCCGAATACGGCGGCGTCGGCGAGGCGTTCGACTGGTCGCTGGCGCCGAAGGAGCGCACCCGGCCGCTCATCCTCTCCGGCGGCCTGGACGCCGGCAACGTCGGCCGGGCGATCCGCACCGTGCAGCCATGGGGCGTCGACGTCTCGACCGGCGTCGAATCGGCGAAGGGCATCAAGGACGCCGCTAAAATGGCTGCTTTCATCGCCGAGGTCCGCCATGCAGATGTATGACCTGCCCGACGCGCGGGGCCATTTCGGCCCGTACGGCGGCGTCTTCGTCGCCGAGACGCTGACCGCGGCGCTCGAGGAGCTGCGCGTCGCGTACGAGCGGGCGCGCAAGGACCCGGCGTTCCAGGAAGAGTTCAGGTACGAGCTCAAGCATTACGTCGGCCGCCCGAGCCCGGTGTACTTCGCGAAGCGCCTCACGGAAAAGTGCGGCGGCGCGCGCATCTACATCAAACGCGAGGACCTGAACCACACCGGCGCGCACAAGATCAACAACACCATCGGCCAAGCGCTGCTCGCGCGCAACATGAAGAAGCCGCGCGTCATCGCCGAGACCGGCGCCGGCATGCATGGCGTGGCGACCGCGACGGTGGCGGCGCGCTACGGCATGGAATGCGTCGTCTACATGGGCATCGAGGACGTGAAGCGCCAGGCGGCGAACGTGCACCGCATGGGCGTCCTCGGCGCCAGGGTGGTGGCGGTCGAATCCGGCTCGCGCACGCTGAAGGATGCGCTGAACGAAGCGATGCGCGACTGGGTGACGAACGTCGACAGCACCTTCTACATCATCGGCACCGTGGCCGGACCGCATCCGTATCCGATGATGGTGCGCGACTTCCAGTCGGTGATCGGCGAGGAGAGCATCGTGCAGATGCAGGAGCTCGCCGGCCGCCAGCCCGACGCCGTGATCGCCTGCGTCGGCGGCGGCTCCAATGCGATGGGCATCTTCTACCCGTACATCCAGCACGAGAAGACGCGGCTCATCGGCGTGGAAGCGGCGGGCGAGGGCCTGTCGACCGGCAAGCACGCGGCGTCGCTGTGCGCCGGCCGCCCGGGCGTGCTGCACGGCAACCGCACCTATCTTCTGCAGGACGCGAACGGCCAGATCACCGAGACCCATTCGGTTTCCGCCGGACTCGACTATCCGGGCGTCGGCCCCGAGCACTCGTGGCTCAAGGACTCCAAGCGCGCCGAATACGTCGGCGTCACGGACGACGAGGCGCTGGCTGCGTTCCACGAGCTTTGCCGCAGCGAAGGCATAATCCCGGCGCTCGAGTCGGCGCACGCGGTCGCGCAGGCGATGAAGATGGCGCCCCAGATGCCGAAGGACGCGATCCTCCTCGTCAACCTTTCCGGCCGCGGCGACAAGGACATGCATACCGTCGCCGAGCGCATGGGCAAGAAGCTTTGATGTCGCGCATCCAGGGCCGTTTCGACTCGCTCGCGAAGGCGAAGCGCAAGGCGCTGATTCCCTACATCACCGCGGGCGACCCGCATCCATCGCTCACGGTGCCTTTGCTGCGGGCGCTGGTCGAGGGCGGTGCCGACATCCTCGAGCTCGGCGTGCCGTTCTCCGACCCGATGGCCGACGGCCCGGTGATCCAGCGCTCCGGCGAGCGGGCGCTCAAGCACGGCGTCGGCCTCGCCAGCGTCCTCTCGATGGTTTCGGAGTTTCGCAAGACAGATGCCCAGACACCGGTGGTGCTGATGGGCTATGCCAACCCGATCGAGGCGATGGGCATCGAGAAATTCGCCTCCGCGGCGAAGAGCGCGGGCATCGACGGCGTCATCGTGGTCGATTACCCGCCGGAGGAGTGCGTCGAATTCGCCGCGCTCATGAAGAAGAGCGACATCGATCCGATCTTCCTCCTCGCGCCGACCTCCACGCAGAAGCGCATCGACGAGGTGGCGCGGCGCGGGAGCGGCTACCTGTACTACGTCTCGCTGCGCGGCGTAACGGGCGCGGCGAACATCGACGTTTCGGATATTTCCAAAAGGATTCCGGCCATCCGCGCCGCCACGAGGCTGCCGATCGGCGTCGGCTTCGGCATCCGCGATGCCGAATCGGCGAAGCGCGTCGCGCAGACCGCCGACGCCGTGGTGATCGGCAGCCGCATCATCCAGGAGATCGAGAACGGCGCGCCCGAGCAGGCCGTGGCCCGCGTGAAGAGCTTTCTGCGACCGATCCGCGAGGCGCTCGACCAATGAGCTGGCTCCAGAAACTGCTGCCGCCCAAGATCCAGCGCACCGGCACCGGTGCCAAGAAGACCGTGCCGGAAGGCCTGTGGACCAAGTGCGCGGCGTGCGACGCCGTGCTCTACAGCACCGACCTGGAAAAGAACCTCAACGTCTGCCCGAAGTGCGGCCACCACGAGCGCTTCGGCGCGCGGCCGCGCCTCGACGCGCTGCTCGACCCGGACGGCCGCTTCGAGATCGGCGCGGAGGTGCTGCCGGTCGATTCGCTCAAGTTCAAGGATTCGAAGAAGTACACCGACCGCATCGGCGAAGCCCAGGAGACCACCGCCGAAGGCGACGCGCTGGTCGTCATGCAGGGCTCGATCAAGGCGCTCGGCGTGGTCGTCGCGGCGTTCGAGTTCGACTTCATGGGCGGCTCGATGGGCTCGGTGGTCGGCGAGCGCTTCGTGCGCGGCGTGCGCGTCGCGATCGAGCAGAAGCTGCCGTTCGTGTGCCTGGCGGCTTCCGGCGGCGCGCGCATGCAGGAAGGCGCCCTCTCCCTCGCGCAGATGGCGAAGACCACCGCCGCGCTCACCGACCTCGCCGAGCGCAAGCTGCCCTTCATCTCGATCCTTACCGACCCGACCATGGGCGGCGTCTCGGCGAGCTTCGCCATGATCGGCGACATCGTCATCGCCGAGCCGAAAGCGCTGATCGGCTTCGCCGGTCCGCGCGTCATCGAGCAGACGGTGCGCCAGAAGCTGCCGGAGGGCTTCCAGCGCGCCGAATTCCTGCTCGAGAAGGGCGCGATCGACATGATCGTCGACCGCCGCCAGCTGCGCGACAAGCTGCACGCGCTCCTCTCCCACATGCTGAGGCTGCCCGCCGAAACGACGGCGTGACCTTATTCGCCGACCTGGTCGGTGTCTCCGCCCGCGTCGCCGCCACACCCAGTCGCCTCGCGAAGATCGCCGAGCTCGCCGCCTTCCTGCGCGGCCTCGAGCCGCCGGAGGTCCAAGTGGCGTTGCCCTATCTGAGCGGCGACACCCGCCAGGGCAAGCTCTCTGTCGGCTTCGCCACCCTCCAGTCCGCGCGAACCGCGCCCGCTCCATCCGCCGAGCTCGGCATCGTGGACGTGGATCGCGCCTTCCAGCAATTGAAGGAGTTGAAGGGCAAGGGCTCCTCCGGCAAGCGCGGCGCGCTGCTGCGGGAGCTCTTCGCGCGCGCCACGGCCGACGAGCAGGACTTCCTCCTGCGCCTGATGGTCGGCGAGCTGCGCCAGGGCGCGCTCGAAGGGATCATGGTCGAGGCGGTGGCGAGCGCCGCCGGCCTGCCCGCTGCGGAGGTGCGCCGTGCGGTCGCCTTCGCCGGCGCGATCGCGCCCGTGGCCGCCGCCGCGCTCGCGAACGAGAGCCTGAATCGCTTCTCCATCCGGCTGATGCAGCCGGTGCTGCCGATGCTCGCCCAGCCCGCCGAGAGCATGCCGGCGGCGATCGAGGTGCTCGGCACCGCGCTCGTCGAATGGAAGCTCGACGGCGCCCGGGTGCAGGTGCACAAGGCGGGCGACGAGGTGCGCCTCTATACGCGCAACCTGAACGACGTGACGTCGCGCGCACCGGAGATCGTGAGCGCCGTACGCGCCATGCCCGCGCGAGAGCTGATCCTGGATGGCGAGGCGATCGCGCTCCGCGCCGACGGTCGTCCGCACCCGTTTCCGGTCACCATGAGCCGCTTCGGCAGCCAGCAGGAGGACGAGCGCAAGCGCGCCGAGCTGCCGCTGTCCGTCTTCTTCTTCGATTGCCTGTACCTCGAGGGCGCCTCGCTCTTCGACCATCCGACCCGCGAGCGCCGCGACGCGCTCCAAAAGACACTCCCCCAGTCGCTCGTCACGCCATCGATCGTCACCTCGGATGCGGGCGAGGCGCAGCGGTTCTACGAAGGCGCCCTCGGCGCCGGGCACGAGGGCGTGATGGCGAAGGCGCTCGAGGCGCCTTACGAGGCGGGCCGCCGCGGCGCCGGCTGGCTGAAGGTGAAGCGTGCGCGCACGCTCGACCTCGTCGTGCTGGCCGCCGAGTGGGGACATGGCCGGCGCAAAGGCTGGCTCTCCAATCTCCACCTGGGCGCGCGCGACCCGGGGAGCGGAGAATTCGTCATGCTCGGCAAGACCTTCAAGGGCATGACCGACGCGCTGCTCGAGTGGCAGACGAAGGAATTCCTGAAGATCGCGACCACGCAGGACGACTGGACGGTGCACGTGCGGCCCGAGATGGTGGTCGAGATCGCGTTCAACGACCTGCAGGAGAGCTCGCAGTATCCCGGCGGCCTCGCGCTGCGCTTCGCGCGCGTCAAGGGCTACCGCCCCGACAAGCGGCCCGACGAAGCGGACACCATCGACACCGTGCGGCAGATTTATCGCGAGAGCATCGGTTGAAAACGCTCGCCCAATGGCTCGAGTTCATCGAGCGGCAACATCCGAAAACCATCGCGCTCGGCCTCGACCGGGTTTCACAGGTATTGACCCGGATGAAGGTCGAGCTGCGCTGCCCCGTGATCACCGTCGCCGGCACGAACGGCAAGGGCTCGACCTGCGCGATGCTGGAATCGATACTGCGCCTGGGCGGCTACCGCACCGGTCTCTATACCTCGCCGCACCTCGTGCAATACAACGAGCGCGTGCGCATCGGCGGCGTCGAGGCGAGCGACGAGCTGCTCGCGGCGTCGTTCGAGGCCGTCGAAGCGGCGCGGGGCGACACGCCGCTCACGTACTTCGAATACGGCACGCTCGGCGCGCTCTGGATCTTCGCGCACGAGCAGGTCGAGGCCCTGGTGCTGGAGGTCGGACTCGGCGGGCGCCTCGACGCGGTAAACATCGTCGATGCGGACTGCGCCGTGCTGACGAGCGTGGGCATCGACCACGTCGACTACCTCGGCCCCGATCGCGACTCGATCGGGCGCGAGAAGGCGGGCATCTTCCGCGCCGGGCGCCCGGCGGTCATCGCCGAGCCTCAGCCGCCGGCCTCCGTGCTGGCGGCGACGGGAAACCATTTGCTCATCGGCCGCGACTTCGGCTACGTCGACCAGCAAAGCCAGTGGAGCTACTGGGGGCCCAGCGGAAAACGCGGCGGCCTCGCGCATCCGGCGCTGCGCGGCGCGATGCAGCTGCGCAACGCGTCGGCGGCGATGTGCGCGCTCGACACGCTGCGCGAGCGGCTGCCGCTCGGCATGCAGGACATCCGCCGCGGACTGGCGGAGGTCGAGCTGCCGGCGCGCTTCCAGGTGCTGCCGGGAAAGCCGCAGGTCATCCTCGACGTGGCGCACAACCCGCAGGCGGCGCAGGTGCTGGCGGACAACCTGGCGGCGTCGGGCTTTTCGCCCGAGACGATCGCCGTCTGCGGCATGCTGCGCGACAAGGACCTCGGCGGCGTGCTGAAGGCGCTGGCGCCGCGCATCACGCGCTGGCATCTGGCATCGCTGCAAGGCCCTCGCGCCGCGGGCGCGGAGGAGCTCGCGCGGTTCGTGAAGGGCGAATGCTTCGCGTCGCCGGCGCAGGCGTTCTCCGCGGCGCTCGGGCGAGCAGGCGAGAATGATAAGATCGTCGTGTTCGGCTCCTTTCTCACCGTCGGCGAAGTGCTGGCATGGCTGAAGAACAACAAGACGTCGAGACACTGAAACGCAGGGGACGAAGGAGGCTGGTCGGCGCGGTCGCCCTCGTGCTGCTCGCCGTGATCGTGCTCCCCATGGTGTTCGATCCCGAGCCGAAGAGCACCGTCGCTCCGGTCGAGGTCCGCATCCCGAAGGAGACGGATACCCCGTTCGTTCCCAAGCCGCCGCCGACGAAGCCCGCGGCCAAAGTGGAGGCGGCGCCCGCGGCGCCGGCACCCCAGCCGGCAGCGAATGAATACGTGATCCAGGTCGGGGCCTTTGCACGGCCCGAGACCGTGACGGCCAAGCTGAAAGCCGCCAAGCTGCCGTATTACACCGAGCCCATGCCGGGCAACCTGACGCGCGTTCGCGCCGGCCCGTTCGCGAGCCGCGAAGCGGCAGACCAGGCGCTCGCGAAGCTGAAGGAACTCGGCTTGAAACCGGGCGCGGTGACGACCAAATCAGGATGACCGGGCTCGACTATGCCGTCATCGCGGTACTCGTCGTGTCGATCGCCTGGGGAGCGTGGCGCGGCCTGGTGCACGAGGTGTTCTCGCTCGCCGGCTGGATCATGGCCTTCCTCGCCGGCAATCTCTTCACCGCGCCGCTCGCCGACCTGATCCCGCCGGTGATGCGCCCGGAGTTCCGGGTGATCGTCGCGTTCGTGGTGATCTTCGTCGGCACGCTGGTGGTCGCGGCGCTGATCGGCGCGCTCATAACAAAGTTTGTCACCGTGTCGGTGCTGCACAGCCTGAACCGCTGGCTGGGCGCGCTCTTCGGTTTGCTGCGCGGCCTGCTGATCGTCGTCGTGCTGGCGATGGTGGCCGGGATGACGTCGCTTCCGCGTCGGGAAATCTGGACACAGTCGGCCACCGGCTACTCGCTGGCGCAGACCGTGATCCAGCTGAAGCAGTGGCTGCCGCCGGCCTTCGCCGCCCGCTTGAAATATAATTAACCCTTAACACACCGGAGAAAATCTTCTCCCATGTGCGGGATCCTCGGAATCGTTGCCCGTTCACCCGTCAACCAGCTGCTCTACGACGGGCTCCTGCTTCTCCAGCACCGCGGCCAGGACGCCGCCGGCATCGTCACGGCCGAGCACAACATGTTCCATATGCACAAGGCGCCGGGCATGGTGCGCGACGTCTTTCGCACGCGGAACATGCGCGATCTCGGCGGCAACATGGGCATCGCGCACTGCCGCTACCCGACGGCAGGCTCGGCGTTCAAGGCGAACGAGGCGCAGCCCTTCTACGTCAACTCGCCCTTCGGCATCGTCCTCGGCCATAACGGCAACCTGACGAACTCCGAGCAGCTGAAGGAGGAGATGTTCCGCACCGACCTGCGGCACATCAACACCGGCTCCGACTCCGAAGTGCTCGTCAACGTGCTGGCGCACGAGCTCGAGAAGGCGTCGGTGCGCCTGCACCTCGAGCCGCAGACCATCTTCCAGGCCGTCATGAACGTGCACCGGCGCCTGAAGGGCGCCTATGCGGTGGTGGCGATGATCGCCGGCTATGGCGTGCTCGCGTTCCGCGATCCGTTCGGCATCCGCCCGGCGGTGATCGGCTACAACGAGACCGATTCGGGCACGGAGTACATGGTGGCCTCCGAGTCGGTGGCGCTCGACGCGCTCGGCTTCCGCATCCTGCGCGACATCGCGCCGGGCGAGGCGGTCTTCATCGACGAGGACGGCCGCTTCCACAGCCAGCAGTGCGCGCCGCAGGCGAGCCTCAACCCGTGCATCTTCGAGTACGTGTACCTTGCGCGGCCCGACTCGCTGATCGACGGCGCCTCGGTGTACGAAGCGCGCCTCAACATGGGCGAGAAGCTGGCGCAGAAGATCCGCCGGCAGTACTCGCACCTCGACATCGACGTGGTGATCCCGATCCCGGACTCGAGCCGGCCGTCGGGCCTGCAGCTCGCCACCGCGCTCGGCGTGCCGTACCGCGAAGGTTTCGTGAAGAACCGCTACATCGGCCGCACCTTCATCATGCCGGGCACCGCGGTGCGCAAGCGCTCGGTGCGCCAGAAGCTGAACCCGATGGCGATGGAGTTTTCCGGCAAGAACGTGCTGCTGGTCGACGATTCGATCGTGCGCGGCACGACGAGCCGCGAGATCGTGCAGATGGCGCGCGATTCCGGCGCACGCAAGGTGTTCTTCGCCTCGGCCGCCCCGCCGGTGCGCTTCCCCAACGTCTACGGCATCGACATGCCGACGCGCGCCGAGCTCATCGCGGCGCACCGGACGGAGGAGGAGGTGTGCCGGGAGATCGGCGCCGACGCGCTCATCTACCAGGACCTCGAGGACCTGAAGGACGCCATCCGGCGGGTGAACCCGAAGCTCGTCGACTTCGAGACGTCATGCTTCGACGGGCATTACGTCACGGGCGACATCACCACCGACTACCTGCGCGCGATCGAGAACCAGCGCGACGCCGGGCGCGATTCGGGCGAGGACGAGCAGCCGCAGCTGGACCTGAATCTCGCCGCCTAGTCGTGGCGTTGACCGTCGAGTACCTGCAGGAAATCGTCGCGGCGTTCAACTCGCGGGACGTCGAGAAGATCGGCTCCTACTTCGCGCCCGACGCCACGTCCTATGCGTCGCGCGGCAGCGCCGTCGACGGCGCGCGCATCCAGGGCCGCGACGCGATCAAGAAGTACCTCGCCGACCGCTTCAAGGTCATTCCCGACATGCGCTGGGACCCGGTCGAGGACTACGTCGTCGATGCGACGCGCGCGGTCTCGGTCTGGATCGTCCGCGGCACGGAAAACGGCCGCGCCATCGAGGCCCGCGGCGTCGATCTCTGGGAGTTCCGCGGCGACAAGATCCTCAACAAGGACACGTACTGGAAGATCCGCTCCTAAGCGAGCGGCACGGTGAGTGGGTTGTACGAGTAGAGCCAGGCATTGCGCGCCGCGCCCTCGTCGCGCTTGGCGAACGCCTGGCGCAGCGCCTGCTGGTCGCGCATGTGGAAGAGGGTGCGGTTGCCGCTCGAGCCTTCCACGATCCGCGTCGTGCGCTGGACGCGGTTCCGCTGGTAGATCTGCAGCGCCTCCGGCACGTCCGCCATCTCCAGCGCGCGGGTCAGCACCGCGCCGTCCTCGATCGCCATGGCGGCGCCCTGGGCGAGGTAGGGCAGCGTCGCGTGCACCGAGTCGCCGAGCAGCGTGGCGCGCCGCGTGCTCCAGTTCGAGATCGGCGGGCGGTAGAAGAGCGACCAGCGGTAGCATTCGTTGCGCTCGGCGAGGTCGACGATGGTCTGGATGTCGCGATGCCAGCCGGCAAAGTCCGCCTTCAGCTTTTCCCAGGGAAAGCGCGCGGTCCAGGACTCCTCCGACACTTCGTCGGTCTCGACCAGGCCGACGAAATTGAGCAGCGCTCCCGCGCGCAGGTAGTAGCACACGACGTGGGCGCCGGGCCCCATCCAGACGGACATCACCGGCGGCATGAAGTCGCGCGGCAGCTTTTGCGTCGGGATCGTGAGCCGCCAGGCCGCATCCCCCGTATAGACCGGCTGCGCCGCGCCGGCGATCTGCGCTCGCACTGCCGACTTCACGCCGTCGGCGCCGATCAGGAGGTCGCCGCGCACCGTCTCGCCGCTCGCCAGGCGAACGCGAACCTCGGCCGGCGTCTCCTCGAAGCCGGTGACCCGCGAGTCAAGGCGGATCACGTTGCGGACCTTGCCGGCGAGAAGCTGCTGGAAATCGGCGCGGTGCAGCTGGTTGTAGGGCGCGCGATGCAGTTTCAGATGCTCGCCGGCCAGCGCGAACTGGCTGATCACCTCGCCGGTGTCATGCAGGCGGAACACATACGCTTCCGGGCGGACCGCCATCGCCGAAATCGCGTCGCCGAAGCCGAGGTCGTTGAGCACGTGCATCGCGTTGGCGCTCATCTGGATGCCGGCGCCGACCTCGGTGAGCTGCGGCGCCTGCTCGAAGATCTGCACGTCGTGGCCGGCCTTGATCAGGCAGGCGGCTGCGGTGAGGCCGCCGATGCCGGCGCCCGCGATCAGGATTCTCTTTGCCATGGGTCGGCGTCAATCATATATACTTTCGCTTTCGCGCCGATTTGAGCCACAGCTTGCGGGCGCGTAACAAATACCGCTAAAGCGTGCCGACAGAAACCCGGTTCCGCTTTCAGCGCAACCGGGTTTTTTTATGACTGAACGCGCAACACTGGGTGTACGGGCAGGGCAGCGGCGCACCGAGTTCCACGAGCATTCCGAAGCGCTGTTCCTGACCTCGAGCTTCACCTTCAACAGCGCCGAGGAGCAGGCCGCGCGCTTCGCCAAGGCGGACGAAGGCTTCGTCTACTCGCGCTTCACCAATCCCACCGTGGCGATGTTCCAGGACCGCCTCGCCGCGCTCGAGGGCGCCGAGGCCTGCATGGCGACGGCCTCGGGCATGTCGGCGATCCTCGCCACGGTGATGAGCCTGCTCAAGGCCGGCGACCACGTCGTCTGCTCGAGCGCGGTGTTCGGCGCCACCGTGCAGCTCCTCGGCAACTACTTCGCCCGCTTCGGCATCCAGACGACCTTCGTCTCGCCGACCAAGCTGGACGAGTGGCGCAAGGCCTTGCGCACGACGACGCGGCTTCTCTTTCTCGAGACGCCGTCCAACCCGATGACCGAGGTATCGGACATTCCGGCACTGGCCGAGATGGCGAAGAAGGCCGGCGCGCTGCTCGCGGTCGACAACGTGTTCTGCACGCCGATCCTGCAGCGCCCGCTCGAGCTCGGCGCGGACCTCGTGATCCATTCCGCCACCAAGCATCTGGACGGGCAGGGCCGCGTGCTGGGCGGCGCGATCCTCGGCTCGAGCGCGCTCGTCATGGAGCACGTCTTCCCGTTTCTGCGCACGGCGGGGCCTTCGCTCTCGCCGTTCAACGCCTGGGTGATCCTGAAAGGGCTCGAGACGCTCGAGCTGCGCATGCGCGCCCAGTCGGCGGCGGCGTTCGAGATGGCGCGATGGCTGGAGCGCCAGCCGGGCGTGGCGCGCGTGCACTATCCGTGGCTCGAATCGCATCCCCAGCACGCGCTCGCCAAGCGCCAGCAGAAGGCGGGCGGGGCCGTGCTGTCGTTCGAGCTGAAGGGCGGAAAGGCGGCGGCGTACCGCCTGATCAACGGCACCAAGCTCGTCTCGATCACCGCCAACCTGGGCGACGTGAAGACCACCATCACCCACCCGGCGACCACCACCCATGGCCGCATCTCGCCCGAGGCCCGCGCGGCCGCCGGGATTACCGACGGGCTGGTACGCCTGGCGGTGGGGCTGGAGGCGCTCACCGATCTACAAGCCGATCTGGAGCGTGGGCTAAGCTAGGGGCTTGCACGCCCGCGCGCGCCATCTCCTCCTCATAGCCCTTCTCGGGCTCATCTACTTCTTCGCGGCGAAGGCGTCGCTCGCCGTCGCCATCCCGCCCGGGTACGCCACCGCCATCTGGCCGCCCTCGGGCATCGCGCTCGGCGCTCTGCTTCTCGGCGGCACGGGGTTGTGGCCCGGCGTGTGGCTCGGCAGCTTCGCTGCGAATTACGCCATGCAGGACGGCGCGATCGTCGCGCCGGCGCTCATCGCCTGCGCGAGCGCCCTGCAGGCGTATGCGATCGCCACGCTGATCCGCCGCCACGTCGGCGTGCCGCGCCGCTTCGTGCGGGTGCGGCAGGTCGGCGCCTTCGTCGGCTTCGTCGTGTGCGGCGCCATCATCGCGCCGACGGTGGCGCTGCTGCCGCTCACGCTGATCCATCCGCTCGGCGCCGACCTCGCCGTCAACTGGTGGACCTGGTGGCAGGGCGACGCCTGCGGCATGCTCATCTTCGCGCCCCTGATCCTGACGTGGAGCGTGGGCGGCATCCCCTGGACCCCGCGGCAGGCAATCGAAGCCGCGGTGTTCGCGGCGCTGCTCGTTCTCGCGGGCGACGTGGTGTTCGGCAGCGGGCTCGCCCGCACCTTCATCCTCATGCCGTTCATCATCTGGGCGGCGTTCCGCTTCGGCCAGCGCGAGGTGACCACGGCGAGCGCGCTGATCTGCGGCGTCGCGCTCTGGCACACCTTGCAGGGCGAGGTCGGGCCGTTCTCGGACCTGCCGCGGAACGAGATGCTGCTCGTGCTGCTCGCGTTCGTGAGCACGGTGGTCGTCACCGGGCTCATGCTCTGTGCCGTCCTGGCGCAGCTCGACGCCGCGCGCGAGGAGCTCGAGCAGAGCGTGCGCGAGCGAACGCTTGCCGAGAGCGAGCGGCGGCTGGGCCTGATGGTGGAGAGCGTGGTCGACTACGCCATCTTCATGCTCGACGCCGGCGGCCGCGTGGCGACCTGGAACGCCGGCGCGCAGCGTATCAAGGGCTACAGCGCAGCCGAGATCACCGGCCTGCATTTCTCGCGCTTCTATCCGCGCGAGGACGTGGCGGCGGGCAGGCCCGAGCGCGCACTCGGCATCGCGGCGCGCGAAGGCCGCTACGAGGAGGAGGGCTGGCGCGTGCGCAAGGACGGCACCGCGTTCTGGGCGAGCGTGGTGATCAGCGCGGTGCGCGACGGCGACGGGCGCCTGATCGGCTTCGCCAAGGTGACGCGCGACCTCACGGAGCGAAAGCGCGGCGAGGCCGAGCTGGTGCGCGCCAAGGTGGAGGCGGAGAAGGCGAGCGAGTCGAAGTCGCAGTTCCTCGCCAACATGTCGCACGAGCTGCGCACGCCGCTCAACAGCCTGCTCATCCTCGCGCGGCTGCTGGCCGACAACGTCGGCGGGAATCTCAACGAAAAGCAGGTGCGCTTCGCGCAGACCATCTATGCCTCCGGGATGGATCTGCTCGCGCTGATCAACGATCTGCTGGATCTGGCCAAGATCGAGGCCGGCGCGCTGACCGCGCTGCACGTGGAGGCGACGCCGTTCGCCGACCTGCGCGACGAGATCGACGGCACGTTCCGCGAGATCGCGCGGCAGAAGAAGCTCGCCTTCGAGATCAGCGTCGCGTCCGGCCTGCCGGAAAGCGTGCGCACGGACCCCACGCGGCTGAAGCAGATCCTGAAGAACCTGCTCGCCAACGCGTTCAAGTTCACGCGCGAAGGCGCGGTGGAGCTGCGCATCGAGCCGCGCGGCGCCGGCCAGGTCGCGTTCGCCGTGAGGGACAGCGGCATCGGCATTGCGCCGGACAAGCGGGAGATCATCTTCGAGGCGTTCCAGCAGGCCGACGGCTCGACCAGCCGCGAGTATGGCGGCACCGGCCTCGGCCTTTCCATCAGCCGCGAGCTGGCGCGGCTCCTCGGCGGCCGGCTCGAGCTCGACAGCGAGCCGGGCAAGGGCAGCACGTTTACGCTGGTGCTGCCGCTTTCCGACGAGCGCGCCGTCGCTCCGGCGTGAGCAGCGCGGCGACCGCGAAGCCGGCCGCGATCGCGGCATAGACCCCGAACATCGACCGGCTGGACAGGTAGCGCTCGAAGCCGGGCCGGAAGCGAGGGTGCACGACGTAGTAGTCGACGACGTACGCCGTCGCCGCCGTGGCGGCACCGGCTGCCGCCGCGTTGCCGATGTTCTGACGCGCCCGGCGCCCCAGGAAAGACTCGAAGAGCACGGCCCAGAACACGCACGCGCCGGTGTGGATCGCGAGGCCGAGGGCGGTATTGCGGCGATTCTCGCCGTCGTGCGCGGGCGGGTCGCCGCCGTCGTAGATGTGCGCGATGGCGTTCAGCGGCCGCGCGCCGTGGCCGTTCTCGCGCTGGCTGCACGCGAACGCGGTGAGCGCCGAGACGGCCGAGACCGCCGCGCCGCTCGCCAGGATGCGGCGGATCAAGCCCCGCCGATGCCGCGGATGATCTTGCCGGTGCCTGCGCAGTTCTCGCACGGCTTGCCGTCGATCTTGCCCTTGCCGTTGCACTCCGGGCAGATGTCCTCGCCGCTACCGGGCGTCCCGGCGCGCGCCTCGTCGCCAGGGCGGGGCTTCGGCTGCTGCTGGTCGGGTCTCATGACGCCGGTCGAGCAACCGGCGTGCCGAGCGCGGCTACCACTGCACGAGGCGGGCCTTGCGATCCTTGATCTCGAGATACCCACCCTTGCCGTACCAGTCGGGCAGTACCCAGCGCTCGAGCTGCCTGCCGTCCACGTCGATACGGTGGCGGCCGGGCCGGTGCGTGTGGCCATGGATGAGCCGGGTCGCCCCCGAGCGCCGCAGCGCGTCGCGCACCGCGTCGTCGTTGACGTCCATGATCTCGGCGGCCTTCGCCTGGATCACTTCCTTGCTCTTCTGCCGCATGCCCTGCACGGCGGCGCGTCGCTCGTCGAGCGACTTCGCCAGGAACTGGCGCTGGAACTCGGCGGATCGGGCGGTGCGCCGCCAGCTCTGGTACTCGAGGTCGTCGGTGCAGAGCGTGTCGCCATGCACGAGCAGCGTCTTCTCGCCGCCGATCTCGGCGAGCGTGGGATCGGGCAGGAGCTCGGCGCCGGTCGCGGCGCAGAAGCGCTCGCCCATCAGGAAGTCGCGATTGCCGTGCATGACATAGAGCCGCGTTCCCGCCCGCGTGCGCTGTCGGAAAAAGCCCGCCACTACGGCATTGAACGGCTCGCCGACGTCGTCGTCGCCGATCCAGTACTCGAAGAGATCGCCGAGCACGTACAGGGCGTGCGCCCCGTCCGCCTCGCTCTCCAGGAACTCGAAGAAGCGCTCGTTCGCTTCGGGCCGATCTTCGCTGAGGTGAAGATCCGAAATGAACAGCGAGCGGGAATTCGGGGTCAGGGCGCTAACTCCCCGAATTGCAGGCGTGGAATGGGGTGAATTAGCGCCCTGACCCCGAATGGGTTACTTGCCGCCGACGACCGTCATCGACTCGATCACCACCGGCTTGGTCGGCACGTTCTGGTGCATGCCCTTGTTGCCGGTCGGCACGTTGACGATCTTGTTCACCACGTCCATGCCGTCGACCACCTTGCCGAACACCGTGTAGCCGTAGCCGTCCTGGCCCGGGTAGTTGAGGAAGTCGTTCTTGTTGACGTTGATGAAGAACTGCGAGGTCGCCGAGTTCGGGTCGGAGGTGCGCGCCATGGCGAGCGTGCCGACGTCGTTCTTCAGGCCATTCTTCGACTCGATCGGTATCGGCGCCTTGGTCGGCTTCTGGCTCATGTCGGGCGTCATGCCGCCGCCCTGCACCATGAAGCCTGGAATCACGCGATGGAAGATGGTGCCGTTGTAGTGGCCGGACTTCACGTACTGGAGGAAGTTCTCGACCGACTTCGGCGCCTTCTCCGGA
>DATMIG010000117.1:0-8843 GCA_035554335.1 Burkholderiales bacterium | reverse complement strand
GCTCGCCGCCGTCGGCTTGAGCACGCTGCTGCTCGCGCCGTGGCTCACCTACAAGCACGCGTTCCTGCCGGCGGCCATCATCGGCATGAACCTCTTCGCCGTCGCGCGCTTCACGAAGATGCTGTCGCCGATGCTCACGCTGCGCATCGCCGCCTCGCGCGGCGACCGGGATTCGCTGCGCATGCTCGAGATCCACGGGCCGCTGTGGGCCAAGATCCGCGACGCCAACTCGCAGGAAAAGTAGCTTATGCGGCTGAACCCGGCGATGAGCCGGCATCTTCCGGCGTCAGCGCCGGCAGGCCCTGCTCCTGGCCGGTGGTGGGTTTCAGGAACCCGTTCCGCTTCAGCTCCTGGACGCCGGTGAAACTGCAGCCGGCCAGCGCCACCGCGATGAGCGCCAGCAGGTAGCCCTCGAAGGAGACGGCGGCGTACAACAGCACGATACCGGCTACGAGCAAGATCCCGCCGGCGAAGCGGGCTCCGGCGTAGAAATGCTCGCGCACGTTGCGCAGGATTATGTTCGCCAGGTTCGAAAACATGCCGGCGATCATAGCGGGTGCGGCGAACCCGGACTGCGAAGTACTCCTCGCCCAGGCGACGCGTTGCCAAACCGCGTGAACCACTTCCGGTTCAGAGCCGCTGCGGGTTCTTCTCCGCGCCGGCGTAAAGCACTTCGCGCATCGCCTTCGCGGCCTGCGCGTGGAACTCGACCGCCACCGGATCGAAATCGCGCGATGGCACCGGTGTGCGCGCGAAGTTGCCGTAGCGATCCTCGCCGCGCACGAGGGCGGCGCAATCCCAGCTGCCGACCACCTGCTGGGTCTGCGGCGGCATGAAGTGCATCGAGACGCCGATGCGCCGATCGGCCGAGAGGTTGGGGCCCGAGCCGTGCGCGAGGCAATAGTTGTGGATCGACATCTCGCCGGCCTTGAGCGGCATGAAGGCCGCGCGCGACTCGTCGATCTCCCTGATCGCCTGGCCGCGCGTGAGCATGTTGTCCTCGGCGTAGGTGTCCTCGTGCTCGAGCGTGCGGCCGAGGTGCGAGCCCGGCAGCACGCTCATGCATCCCGCCTCGACGCTCGCCTCCGAGATGGCAAACCACGCCGTGACCACGTTGCGGGAGGAGAGGCCCCAGTAGGTGTTGTCCTGGTGCCAGGAGACGAAGCTCTTCGAGCCCGCATCCTTGATCCAGAAGATGGTGCTCCAGCACAGGATGTCCGGCCCGATGAGCTGCTCGATCGGGTCGAGCACGCGCGGGTCGCGGATCAGGTTGTCCAGCCACTTGAAGAGGAGGAAGGCGCGGCTGCGCTGCGCCGCCTGGAGCTTGCCGCCCTGCGTAGCTTCGAAGGCCTCGAGCTGCCGTCGTAGCCCGCGTGCTTCGTCTGCGGACATGACCGGCACCGGGCAGATGTAGCCGTCGCGCTGGTACTGGGCTACCTGCTCAGGCGAAAGCGCCATGCGAACGCTCCTCCAAAAGGGGCCATATTAGTCCTCGTCTTGCGAACCGCAGTGTGCCGAGGCGCCGGCGCACGGGCCGATTTCGTTTGGGCCGTATACTGACTTGCCATGGATAGACGCCGCGTAAACGCAATGCAACCCATCGTCGCGCCCACCGCGTGGAAGCCCGACGACCTGCGCGACGTGGCGAGCTGGAGCTACCGCCTCAGCGAGCGGGATCGGGCCGAGCTGGTGGCCGCGACCGAAGCGGTGAAGGGCATCGCGCTGGAGCAGGTGAGCCGCGCCAACTTCAAGCTCTCCAACATGGCGAAGGTCATGGCCGACGTGAGGCGCGACCTGCTCGAGGGCCGCGGCATCGTGATGCTGCAGAACTTCCCCGTCGACAGGCTCGACCGCGAAGGGCAGGCGATCGCGTATCTCGGCATCGGCGCGTACCTCGGGCAGCGCGTTTCGCAGAACCGGTCGGGCCACATCCTCGGACACGTCAAGGACCTCGGCGGCGACTATTCGAACCCCAACACGCGCGGCTATATGACGCGCGCGGAGATGCGCTTTCATTCCGACAGCTGCGACTACGTCGGCCTCCTTTGCCTCAACACCTCGAAGAGCGGCGGCGAGAGCCTCGTGACCAGCTCGGTGACGGTCTACAACACGATGCTCGAGCGCCGGCCGGATCTCGTGAAGGTGCTCACGCAGGACTACTACCGCTCGCGGATGGGCGAGGCGGCGCCGGGCGAGGAGCCGTGGTACCGCATGCCGATCTTCTCCTTCGACCAGGGCCAGTTCTACTCGGTCGGCGGCGGCATCCGCCTCGAGCACGCGTACTCGCTGCCCGGCGTGCCGCCGATGAGCGCGATCCAGAAGGAAGCGCTCGACGCGTACAAGCAGACGATCCGCGAATGCGCCGCCGAGATTCCCTTCCTGCCGGGCGACGTGCAGTTCCTCAACAACTACGTGACGATGCACACGCGTCGCGCCTACGAGGACTGGCCCGAGCCGTCGAAGAAGCGCCATCTCCTGCGGCTGTGGCTGTCCGATCCGGCCAGCCACCCGAAGGGCTTGCGCGAGGAAACCTTCCAGCAGGGCATCCCGCCCGCGCCGGGCGCGAAGCTCCACGCGCCGCTCGACGCGACGGAAGCGGTGTCATGAAATTGCTCCTCGCTCTGGTCTTCACGCCCATCCTGGCGTGGGCGCAGGCGTATCCGACCAAGCCTATCCGCATGGTCGTGAACTTCCCGCCGGGCGGAGTGAATGACGTCACCGCCCGCGTGATCGCACCGCCGCTCTCCAAGGCGCTCGGCCAGCCGGTGGTGATCGAGAACAAGCCGGGCGCCGGTACGACGATCGGCACCGACTTCGTCGCCAAGTCCGCGCCCGACGGCCACACGTTGATGGTGGCGGCGTCGTCCACCGCGATCGTGCCTTCGCTCTACAAATCGCTGCCGTACGACGCGCGGAAGGATCTCGCTCCAGTCGCGCTGATTGGCAGCACGACCAACTACCTCGTGGTCGGCCCGAGCACTTCCGTGAAGTCGGTGGCCGAGCTCGTCGACTACGCGCGGCGCAACCCCGGCAAGCTGAACTACGCCTCGAGCGGCAACGGCAGCAGCACGCACCTGACGGTCGAGCTCATCAAGCAGCAGGCGCACTTCTACGCCGTGCACATTCCGTATCGCGGCGTCGGCCCCGCGATGGCGGCGCTCCTCGGCGGCGAAGTCGACTTCCTCTTCGACGCCGGCCCGGCCTCGATCCCTTCCATCCGCGCCGGCAAGGTGCGACTCCTCGCTGTGTCGACGCGCACGCGCAGCCCGCTGTTTCCCGACACGCCGACGCTGATCGAATCGGGCTTCCCCGACTTCGACGTCGACTCCTGGACCGGCATCATGACCACCGGCGGCACGCCGCAACCCATCGTCGAGCGAATCGCCGCCGAGCTGCACACGGTGGTCCAGCAGCCGGAAACGGTCGCGGCATTCGAGAAGCTCGGTATGAGCGTCCGCTACCTCGGTCCTCGCGAGTTCGCCGACTACTACGACCGCGAGATCAAGCGCTGGGCGTCTGCCGTGCAATTCTCCGGCGCGCGGCCGGATTAAGGGCCCTTTAGGCCGTCGTCCCGCGAACGCGGGGACGTAGTTATGCGCCCAACACGGTTGGGCCGAAGCTGTGGCGCGCTTCGTCTGTTAGAGCGCGAGCCCGGTGCGCCGCCATGACGCGATCGTACGCTGCGTTCAGGTGGCGTCGAGCTCCCGTTCAATTCGCCGTCCCGCCGCCCGCAATAGTCTCGTCGTTGATGTGAGAAGCCGGCCTTTGGCAACGCTCGCCGGCAGCACCACGCTTAGGCTTCCTAGCACGCGCGAACGCTCTTCAAGCGGCACGGCGATGCCGCAGGCGTCCGGGTCGACTTCGCCGTAAGCGATGCAAAGGCGCTCGCGGCGGATCTCGTCGAGCCCCTTTGGCTCGACGCGCGCGGCTAGCTGCTCGCGCTCCTTTTGCGGCAGGAAGGCGAGGATCACCTTCGATGTCGCGCCGCGATGCAGCGGCATCGCACGGCCGCGTTCGTAGCTGACGAAGCGCGGCGCGCGCGAGCCGCGCTCCTGGTGGATGCAGAGCACGCGGTCCTTGTGCAGGCGGCAGAGGAGGGCGATGCCGCCGGTTTCGCGGGCGAGCTTCTGCATCTCGTCGACGGAGGCCTGCACCAGCGGGTCGGCCAGGCGGATCTGGCGATCGAGCTCGACGATGCGCGGGCCCAGTGCGAAGCGGCGTCCTGGCGCGGGTTCGATGAAGCCGGCTTCCTCTAGCTGCGCGAAGTAGCGGTAGGCGCTGGCCCGCGAAAGCTTCAGCGCTTGGGCGGCTTCCTGCGGTGTCCAGGCCGGCCGCCCGGGCGTGAAGAGGCCGAGTATCTGGAGAATTCGGTCGGCGCTCGCCATGGGCGCATTCTCACCCCGTGAGACGAGCGCTGGCGCCGCCATTTCGCGGGTGTACCATCGACCATCGCCCAGGAGACCGCATGAACGCACCCACGAAGACTGAAGACGCCTTTCACCAGCTCATTCACCAGAACCATATGTGGGGGCTGTGGGAGATCGCGAGCCAGATGACGCCCCATCCGCGGCCCGAGGCGATTGCGCACCAGTGGAAATGGTCCCTCCTCAAGGAGGTCGTGAAGCAGTCGGCGACCGCCGTGCCGGTCGGCGACGAGCGGCGCGCGATGCAGCTCTTCAATCCCGGCCTCAACGGCCAGTGGGCGACGACGAACACGCTGATCGCCGCGGTGCAGGTGCTCCTGCCTGGCGAGGTGGCGCGCGCGCACCGGCATTCGCCGGCCGCGATCCGCTTCATCATGGAAGGCAGCGGCGCCTACACGGCAGTCGAAGGCGAGAAGGTGATCATGAAGCCCGGCGACTTCGTCCTCACGCCGTCGTGGCAATGGCACGATCATGGCAACGAGACCAACGAGACCGTGGTGTGGATGGACGGCCTCGACGTGCCGCTCACCAAGGCGCTGAACGCCATGTTCTTCGAGATGCACACCGACGTGAAGGCGTCGCACCACAAGCCGGTGAACGGCTCGAGCCAGCTCTACAGCCACGGCAAGCTCACGCCGACCTGGACGAAAAAGCGCGACTCGCAGCATCCGTTCTCGCCGCTCATGCTTTACTCGTGGGAGCAGACCGCCGAGGCGCTGCACGACCTGCGCAGCCACGACGGCAGCCCGCACGACGGCATCATCCTCGAGTACACCCATGCGCTCAACGGCGGCCCGGTGCTGCCGACGATGGCGTGCCGCGTGCAGATGATCCGCAAGGGCGAGAAGACGAAGTCGAAGCGCGTCACCGGCTCGAGCGTGTTCCACGTCGTGCAGGGCAAGGGCCGCTCGGTGATCAACGGCAAGACCTTCGACTGGGAAAAAGGCGACATCATCGCGCTGCCCTCCTGGGCGGAGCACGACTTCGCCAACGGCGGCTCGGAGGACGCGATCCTCTTCTCGATCAGCGACAAGCCGGTGATCGAGGCGCTGGGCTTCTACCGCGAAGCCCTCTCCTAACTACAGGTCGTCTACCCCGACGACCTACAGGTCGTCTACCCTTTTGTCCTTGGGCGGCTCGGTATCCGGGTTGCGTCCCGACTGATCGGGACGCAATCCCTTCTGCATCTCCGGCTCGACGGGTAGCTGCTCGCCGGTCGGCTCGTCCGGCGCGTGCAGCGGGTCCTTTTCCTTGCGGCGTTCCATGGGTGCCGTTCCGCAATCGGCGTGCCTGCGCCGGCACCGAGAGACGATCGCCTGGATCGCCGCCCGGTCGGCGGAAGAAAGCTCTTCGGTCGTGAAATCGAGCGGTCCCTCGACGCCGAGCGAGCGCAGGACTGTCTGGCAGTTGCGCCGCGACGCCTCGCGCAGCTGGCTGCGGGTGGCGATCACGCACACCACGCGCATTTCGGGCCGCTCCGTGCGTACTTCGCGCACGAAATCCAGCATGCGCGACTCGGCGAACTGCAATCCCACTATGGCGACCCCGTAATTCCTACGCCGCAGTGAAAGCGCGGCCAGGTCGTAATCGTCGAAGAAATCGGCATGGCAGTCGGCGAAGAGGCGCCGCAGCATCTTCTGCGCGGGCATGGACGCCGCTACCAGCACGCGTTGTTCACGGTCCTCGGTCATGGCGCACGGCTTGGTATAGCAGCCGTGCCTTACGACCTGCTTAACGGCCTACAAGGTGAAAAGCTCCTGCTCGCCCTCGACGTCCTTGAGCTTGTGCTTGCCGAGCGAGGCGAGTCGGCCGGCGTAGCGCTCGGCGAAGGCGGCCGATATGACGATGTTGCGGCCGAGGGCTTTCGTCATGCTCTCGACGCGCGCCGCCGTATTCGCGGCGGAGCCGATCACGGTGAATTCCAGCCGCTCGGGCACGCCGATGTTGCCGTAGGTGACCTGGCCGAGATGCAGGCCGATGCCGTAGCGGATCGGCACGCGCTCGGGATGCGCGGCGTTGTCCGCGGCGATTCGTTCGGCGGCCAGCTTCGCCGCGCTGATCGCACGGCGGCACGCCTCGGCCTCGCCGGTCGCGCCCGACCAGTTGCCGCCGATCGGGAAGATGGCGAGCGCGGCGTCACCGATGAAGCGCAGCACCTCGCCGCCCGATTCCATGATCGCGCCGGCCATACAGTGGAAATACCGGTTGAGGTAGTCGAGGTACGCACCGCGCTCCATCGAGATGGACAGCGCCGTCGAATCGCGCAGGTCGCTGAACCACACCACGCTGTCGATGTGCTCGCCGTCGCCGTGCTTCACGAGGCCGTCGAGCACGCGCGCGCCGGTGTGCCGGCCGAGGAACGTCTGCAGCAGCGTCATCGCCGTGCGCCGTTGCGCATGCACCTCGAATAGCCGGGCGAGGACTGGCAGCACCTCGTACACGCGGCCGAGGTCCGAGGTGGAGAAGCCGCCTTTGGCGAACGAGGTCATGGACATCACGTTGAGCTGGCCGTCGGCGAAGTGGAACGGCATCGCGACGTAGTCGGTCGCGCCTTCGGCGTGCAGGTCGCGCACCACGGGAAAGTCGAGCTTCACCTCCGGCTGCTCGATCCGCCGCCGCACGCCGCCCGCGCCGCGCATGATGACGGCGAACGGGCTCGCCGCGAATTTCGGCCGCTGCAGGATGTCGTGCGGCTCGTAGATGATCTTCACCTCGGCATCGTCGCGCCACACGAAGACGGTGGCGAACACCTGCGGATGCAGCGTCGGGATGATGATCGTCATGCGCGAGATCGGCACGCCGGCCGCCTTCAGGCAGCGGCAGAAGCCGTCCATCAGCGCATCCGGCGTCTTCGCCTTCCACGCCTCGCCGAGCAGCCAGCCGGCGATCGGATTGCCGTGCAGCGTCGACAGGTCGCGCGCAAGGTGCGGGATCTCGTCGTCGCCGTCGTAGATCGCGCTGACGCGGTCGGGGTAGAAGGAGATGTAGCCGCGGATCGGCTCGCCTTCCTCGTACGGCTCGTCGTACGACCACGCGGCGTTCTCCACCACCGTGCCGCCGGCGCTCACGCTCCAGTAGGCCGCGTTGCCCCGGTACGGACAGTGAGTGACCTGCTCGGTCTTGCGGAAGAGAGCGAGCTTCACGTCCTCGCGCGGGAAGTAGTAGGCGGGCGGCCGGCGCGTCTCGTGCAGGATCACCGCGCGGCTCGAGTCGGCCACCCAAGTGCCGTTCAGCTCGACGCGCACGCGGCGCGGGCTGGGCTCGAAGCGGATCTCGAAGTCGGCCATGGGGCTTGGTCGATTTTAGCCGCCGACACTTACAATGCCCCGTCATGGACAAATGGTTCGATCTCTACCGCGGCATCGTCATGCCCGCGCAGTGCGACATCTACGGCCACATGAACGTGCGCTATTACGCCGCGCTCTTCGACGAGGCCGGCTGGCATATCCCGTCGTTCGCCGGCCTGTCGCTCGCCGAGATCCAGTCGCGCGGCCTCGGCACCGTGGTCGCCACCCTCACCATCGATTTCCTGCACGAGATCCGCGCCGGCCAGCTGGTCCTCATCAAGGGCGCCGTGACGCGCGTCGGCACCAAGAGCTTCAGCCACGAGATGCGGCTCTATGCCTCGGACTCGATGACGCACTGCGCGACGCAGAAGACGGTCGAGGTCTGCTTCGACACCAGGGCGCGCAAGGGCGTTGCGCTGCCGGACGACGTGCGCACCCAGCTGGCGGGTATCTCCATGAATTCGGGGGCAGGTTCGTAATTATTCGTTCCTGCCCAAGCAAAATAGTTACGACCCTGACCCCGAATTCATGATCTTCCCGCTCAATGCCTGGTACGCCGCAGCCTGGAGCCATGAGGTCGGCACGCGTGCGGTGCTTGGGCGGACGGTCTGCAACCAGAAACTCGCCTTGTGGCGCAAGCCCGATGGCGGCATCGCCGCGGTGGAGGACGCCTGCTGGCATCGCCGGCTGCCACTCTCGATGGGGCACGTGGACGGAGAGAGCGTGGTGTGCCGCTACCACGGCCTCGCGTTCGACGGCACCGGTCGCTGCACGCGCATGCCTTCGCAGGACCGCATAAGTCCTTCGGCCAAGGTGCGCGCCTTTCCGGCCGTGGAGAAATATCGGGTGGTATGGGTCTGGCCCGGGGACCCGGCGAAAGCGGATGAGGCCAAGGTGCCCGACCTACATTGGAACTCCGATCCTGCTTGGGAAGGCGACGGCGCGACGCTCTTCGCGAAGTGCGACTATCGCCTTCTGATCGACAATCTGATGGACCTCACGCATGAGACTTTCGTGCACGCGACGAGCATCGGCCACAAGGCGATCGCCGAGACGGCGCCCGCGACGACGCACGACGAGCGCTCGGTGACGGTCACGCGCTGGATGCTCGACATCGATGCGCCGCCTTTCT
>DATMIG010000116.1:0-4370 GCA_035554335.1 Burkholderiales bacterium | reverse complement strand
GGCGGCGATGCCGAAGAGCGCCATGCCGCAGATCACCGTGAAGCCCGGCGAGCCGCCGGTGCTGCCGCCGGAAGTGACGGCCTCCATGACGAGCTACCTCGGCACCCTGAGCGCCAGCGACCGCGCCGCCTTCCAGCGCGCCGCGCGCGAGCTCGAGAAGATCAAGGGCCATCCGGTCTCGACCAAGATCGAGTGGTTCGTGGATGGCAACGCCTGCGGCGCCGACAAGGAGCAGCAGCAACAGCAGCAGTCGTCCTCGCCGTCCTCGCCGACCGATCTCGCGATCTCCGGCGCGATGAGCCTCTTCAAGAAGAAGGAAGAGAAGCCGGCCGGCCCGAAGCCGGTCCTGTCGTTCACCATGGAGGTGAAGCAGCTCGGCGTGGTGCCGGTGCGCGACAGCACCTTCCAGGTGCCCGCCGCGTACAAGAAGGTGAACTAGCTTTTCCGACGCTGGAAATAAAAAACCCGGACTTGTTCTTCTTCTTGTCCGGGTTCTGTCCCTTATCGCTCGAGGAGGAGGCGGATGAGACAGTGGCTGCAGGTTACCGGCGGCTCATAGCTGCGTCCGTGTAGCAGTTGGCACGCAGGGGGTGCCGCCGACGGGCGTAGGTGACAGAGGGACGTACGGCTCTTACGCCGTGCGGTCGATCACATTGGCTCCCCGGGCGGCGCGTGAATTTGCCCGCTATTTCTTCGCGGACTACGCCCCGCTCGCCGCGCCCACCAGCGCGAAGACTGGAAAGGTGACGAGCGTGAAGAGGATGCGGCTCCTGGATCTCCTTTGCCAGCTCGCTGCCGAACTGCACGCTCTAGCTCAAGCCTTGCAGTGCAGAACACAGGATCTTTTTACTCATGGTGCTCGGCGATGAGCTGGCCGTTGATGAAGTGCATCGCGGGCACCGATTCGCAGCCGCTCGCGGCGAGGAGGGCGGCGAGCAAGAGCGGCAGCCGCACGCGCAGCCCGCGCGACCATTCCGGGCTGAGCAGGCCGGCCATGAGCCCGAGGCCGGCGCAGATCGGCGCGTTTACGGCGGACAAGTAACGCCCGCTATGCGGCGCGAAGAAGAAGGCGGCAGCGATGCCGGCGGCTGCGCCGGCGAGCGCGCCGATCGCTGCGCCGACGAGGTGGCTGGCAAGCGCGGCTGCGGCGGGTCTCTGGTCCATGGCGTCTCCCTGGGTTGGGGTTCTTGACGCCATGCAGTGCACGGCCTATGCCACGGACTAAGTCTCTGTTCCCTCTCGCGTCGTCATGAACATGGGATGCACCGCCTGCGCACGAGCTGCCATGGGAGGCCGCAGAAAATGCTACGCGATGTGGTCGACCAGCCAGCCGACGCCGTACGAGACGACGAGGGCGAGGGTGAAGACGGTGGCGCTGCGTGCCATGCCTTTGGGAATGTCGTTGTCGTCCATCCAGCGCTTGATGAAATAGCTGGCGACGAAGAATGCGATGGTCGAGAGGATGAGGTTGGCGATCATCGTTCGCGGCTCGCGATCGCGGCCCGCACTTCCTCCAGCGCCTCGACCGTCTCTTCCGGCTCCGGCGTGAGCTCGTTGGCGAGGAAGCCGCCCGACTGGTGGCGCCAGAGCTTCTCGTAGTGCCCGCCGCGGCGGAGGAGCTCGGTGTGCGTGCCCTGCTCGACGATGCGGCCCGCCTCGAGCACGACCAGCCGGTCCATCCGGGCAATCGTCGAGAGCCGGTGCGCGATCGCGATCACCGTCTTGCCTTCCATCAGCGTGAGGAGCTCCTCCTGGATGGCGAGCTCGACCTCACTGTCGAGGGAGGAGGTCGCCTCGTCCAGCACCAGAATCGGCGCGTCCTTCAGGATGACGCGCGCCAGCGCGATCCGCTGCCGCTGCCCGCCCGAGAGCTTCACGCCGCGCTCGCCGACGTGCGCGTCGTAGCCGGTCTTGCCTCTCCAGTCGCGCAGCCCGGTGATGAAGTCGTGCGCCTGCGCCTTCTTCGCGGCCGCGATGACCGCTGCATCGCTGGCAGACGGCCGTCCATACCGGATGTTGGCCGCGATCGAGCGGTGCAGGAGCGACGTGTCCTGCGTCACCATGCCAATCGCCGCGCGCAGGCTCTCCTGCGTCACCAACGCCACGTCCTGGCCGTCGATGAGAATGCGGCCGCTCTCCACGTCGTGGAAGCGCAGGAGGAGGTTCACCAACGTGCTCTTGCCTGCTCCGGAGCGCCCCACCAGGCCGACTCGCTCGCCGGGCGCTATCTCCAGCGTCAAATCATTGAGCACGGGCGCGGCATCTTTCCGCCCATAGCCGAACGTCACGTTCTCGAAGCGCACTTCGCCGGCCGACACCTCGAGCGGCCGCGCGCCCTTGCGGTCGACGCCGCTGTGCGGCACGGCGATCGACTGCATGCCTTCCTGCACCACGCCGATGTTTTCGAAGATGCCGGTGACTTCCCAGCTCACCCAACCGGCCTGGTTCGCCACCTGCCACGCGAGCGGCAGGGCGGTGGCGACGATGCCGGCGCCGACCTGCCCATGCGCCCATAGCCAGATGCCGATGGTCGCCGTCGACACGACGAGCAGCGCGTTCATCACGGTGAGCGAGAAATGGAACCTGGTGATGAGCTGCATGTGCCGGCCCATCGCCGCCTGGTGCTCGTCGATGCTCTCGCGCACGTACGCGTCCTCGTCCGCCAGCCGCGCGAAGAGCTTCACCGTCAGGATGTTCGTGTAGCTGTCGACGACCCTCGCCATCACGATCGAGCGGAACTCCGAGCTCGTGCGCGCGAGGTCGCGCATCTTCGGCACGAAGTACCAGAGGAACACGAGGTAGCCCGCGAACCAGACTAGCGTCGGCACGCCGAGCCGCCAGTCGGCGACCGCCATCAGGCTGTACGCGGCGACGCCGTACACGCCGATGTAGAACACCGCGCGGATGCTCGCCATCGTGCTTTCGCGCAGCGCGTGCGCGGTCGTCATCACGCGGTTGGCGATGCGGCCGGCGAAGTCGTTCTGGAAGAACGGCCAGCTCTGGCGGATCACGTGCCAGTGGCTCTGCCAGCGGATGAGCGACGTTGCGCCGGGGATGAGCGCGTTGTGGCGGATCGCCACGTCGGTCAGCAGCACCAGCGGCCGCACGATCAGCACCAGCGCCACCATGCCGGCGAGCAGCCATGCGTCGTCGCGCAGCGCCTGCATGCGATCAGTCGCTTCCATGAGCGACACGAGCCTTCCGATGAACAGTGGAATCACCGTGTCGAGGAGGGCCACCGCCAGGCTCGCCCCAAACATCGCCGCGAACCAGCCCTTGGTCTGCCTTACGAAATGCCAATAGAAGGCGAGCAGGCCTTGCGGCGGCGCGCCCGTGCCGGCGCTCGCCGTGCCCTGGATCCGACCCTGGAAAAGCTTCAAGACTTCCTTCCCTGCTTTGTGGTTTTGCTTGCTCCGTCAGGATGATAGTCCCCCGTCGCGGGCGCGACGAGGCTGACAGACGGACGGTCTGAATCCGCCCCCGATCGTCGTTACTTTTCCGTCAGCAGGAGCCGCCGCCGGACGCGCAGGCCGTGCACGTCGTGCGACCCGCCTGGCACTCCGGATAGTAATTGGACACCACGTCGCTGCAAGGGTCGTCCATGTCGCACTTGCCGACGATCGAGCAGCTGTATCGGTATCCGGCAGGAACGAGGCCGCCCTCGTGGTACTGGTAACGGCAGTTGCGGTAGATCTTCTGCGCGGCTTCCGGCGGATCGTCCTCGATCCCGCCCCGCCGCAGCCCGCGAGCAAGGCGCCCATCGCGCATATCCGAAGGATGGTTTGCATGGCCCGCACACGTTGCCGCGCGGCCGGCGTTCCAACAATCCCACGAACATGCGAGCCCTAGCGGCGCGCGCGTTTCGACTTGCCCTTGATGCGGGCCTTGCCCTTCGAGCGTTTCGGGTTGCTATGCGGGCGAGCGGCCTTCGCCGGTGGCGGCGCCTGGACATCGCTCGTCGGAATGACGGCTACCGCGACTTGCTTTTCGGAAGTGTCCGCCGGAGCGGAGGGCTTGCCGAAGCCCATCAGCTTGAACGCGAACTCTGTCCATAGGGAGAAGGGGTTCATGGCGCGCTCCAAGCAAGACAAACACCCTGCTTGTTCGAGTGGTCTTCTCACCGCGCGAGCCCGGGTCTTGCTTGAGTGGTGGCCTCGGCACTTGCCATCCCTTCCGCCGAGCAAACTCACAAAGGAAAAAATTGAGCCGGAAATTCCCTTTTGCAGGCCTCATGCGTGCCTCCCGCCTTTTTCACCCGAGCACGTTCATCAAAGCAACTACCGCCATACGGCCGGGGCGTGCGCCGCGCGTGGACCGCGCGCCGCAGCGCGAGCGCATGCCCACGGCACTCTTCAGCAACGCTGCCGGCA
>DATMIG010000115.1:0-3298 GCA_035554335.1 Burkholderiales bacterium | reverse complement strand
CCGCAGAAGAAGAACCCCGACGTGCCGGAGCTGGTGCGGGGAAAGAGCGGCCGCGTGGTCGGCGCGCTCATGAGCCTGCTGGTCCTCATGAAGGCGCAACCCCTCGCCTATAACAAGGACAACCAGGAGGACAAGGAGCCGCTCTTCGACGCCGTCGACACGCTCAAGGACTCGCTCGCCGTCTTCGCCGGCATGGTCGAGGGCATGGCGCCGGTACCCAAGGCGATGCGCGCGGCGCTCGACGAAGGCCACGCCACCGCGACTGACCTCGCCGATTACCTGGTGCGCAAAGGGCTGCCGTTCCGCGACGCGCACGAGGTGGTGGCGCGCGCGGTGCGCGAAGCCGAGCGCCTCGACACCGACCTCGCGCGGCTGCCGCTCGCCACGCTGAAGCGCTTTTCGCCACGCATCGGCGCTGACGTGAAAGCGGTGCTGACCGCCGAGGGCTCGGTGGCGGCCCGCGACCATATCGGCGGCACCGCGCCGGCGCAGGTAAGGAAGGCCGCGGCGCGCGCTCGCAAACGCCTCGGCCGCTGATGCAGCAAATCGGCAACTACCCGATCGTCCGCAAGCTGGGCGAGGGGGCGACGTCCGAAGTGTTCCTGTGCCACGATCCGTTCCGCAATCGCGAAGTGGCGGTGAAACGGATCTTCCCCGAGGCACTGTACGACCCGGTCCGCGGCCGGCTGTTCCGCAAGCTGTTCTTCACCGAGGCGTCGCTCGCCGGCAAGCTCGTGCACCCGCACATCTGCCAGATCTTCGACGCCGGCATGGGCGACGACTCCGGCTACATCGTGATGGAGTACGTGCCGGGCGGCACCATGGAGCGCTTCTGCGCGCCGGAGAACCTGCTGCCGGTCGACCAGGTGGTGGACATCGTCTTCAAGTGCACGCGCGCGCTCGCCTACGCTCACATGCACGGCGTCGCGCACCGCGACATCAAGCCCGGCAACCTGCTCTACGCTTCCGGGCCGACCGACGTACGCATCAGCGACTTCGGCCTCGCGCTCAACGTCGGCGCACAGACCACCCAGATCACCGGCGTCGGCTCGCCGGCCTACATGTCGCCGGAGCAGATCCGCGAGGAAGTCGTCGACCACCGCACGGACCTCTATTCGCTCGGCGTCGTCCTGTACCAGCTGCTCGTCGGCAAGCTGCCGTTCGAGGCGACGAACAAGTTCAGCATGATCTATCAGATCACGCACGTCGATCCACGCTCGCCCTCCACGGCGCGGCACGAAGTCCCCGCCTCGCTCGATCACATCGTGCGCCGCGCCATGCAGAAGGAGGCGGACCGCCGCTACCACAGCGCCGACGAGTTCGCCGACGAGCTCGTGGCCGCGCTGCGCGCGCGGCGCGACGGCCGCCCGGACGTTTTCGGCGACGCCGACAAGTTCGCCGCGCTGCGCGCGCTGCGCTTCTTCGCCGCGTTCAGCGATCCCGAGCTGTGGGAAGTGGTGGCGCTCGCGCAGTGGGAAAAGACCGCGACCGACACCGTCCTCATCCGCGAAGGCGACCGCGGCGACTTCTTCTGCGTCGTGCTCGACGGCGAAGTGCGCGTGACGAAGAACAAGAAGCTCCTCTCCGTGCTCGGCGCCGGCGAATGCTTCGGCGAGATGGCTTACCTCTCCCTCGGCAGCCCGCTGCGCGGCGCGACCGTCGCCGCCGCCGCCGACTCGCGCATTCTGCGGATCGCCGTCGCGGCGCTCGGGCAGGCGAGCATCTCCTGCCGCAGCAAGTTCGACCGCGCCTTTATCGGCATCCTGGTCGAGCGGCTGAACCTGGCGAACACGCGGCTCACCTCGGGGTGAAATTCGGCAACTTGCAGCCGGTGAGCGGCGGCTGCATTCACCGCTGCTACCGCGCGGGCGAAGGATTTCTGAAAGTGAACGATGCGCGCCTGGCGGACGCCTTCGCCGCGGAGGCCGATGGCCTCCGCGCGCTGCGCGCCGCGGGCTGTGCCGCTCCGACGCCCTACGAAACCGGCACGGATGGCGGCGAAGCCTACCTGCTGATGGAATGGATCGACCTTCGCTCGCGCGGCGACTTCGCGGCGCTGGGCCGCATGCTTTCGCACCTGCACGGGTCCAGCGGCGGCCCGTTCGGCTGGACGCGGGACAACTACATCGGCGCCACGCCGCAGCGCAACGGCCGGACGGATGACTGGAAGACCTTCTGGATCGAGCAACGGATGGCGCCCCAGCTCGAGCTCGCCCGGCGCAACGGTCATCGCATCGACATCGGCAGCGTGTGCGATCTACTGGATGGCCACGCACCGCAGCCGTCGCTCGTTCATGGCGATTTGTGGAGCGGCAACGTCGGCTTCACCGCGGACGGGCCGGTGGTGTTCGACCCCGCGGTGTACTACGGCGATCGCGAGGTCGACCTCGCGACGACGGAGCTCTTCGGCGGATTCCCGCCGGCGTTCTATTCAGCGTATGGGTCGATGCCGGCGGGCTACGAGACCCGCAAGCACCTCTACAACCTCTATCACCTGCTCAACCACCTGAACCTCTTCGGCGGCGGCTATCTCGCGCAGGTGAACTCGACGCTAGGCCTTCTGCGACGCGCCCTCTAGCAATTTCTGCAGCTCGCCCGACTGGTACATCTCCCGCATGATGTCCGAGCCGCCGACGAATTCGCCGTTGACGTAGAGCTGCGGGATGGTCGGCCAGTTGGCGTACTCCTTGATGCCTTGGCGGATCTCCGCGTCGGCGAGCACGTTGAAGCTCTGGAATTCGCCCACGCCGCAGGCATTGAGCACCTGCACGGCGAGCGCCGAGAAGCCGCACTGCGGGGCCTGCGGCGTGCCCTTCATGTAGAGCACGACGGGCGCGCCCGTCACCTGCTCCTTGATGCGCTGTTTGATGTCCATGGTGATGATTTTACGCCCTTCCTCCGGAAACCCGGCCTATTCCGGCCAGATCGGGCCACGTCCGCACTTCTTCAAGACCGCTGGCCTGCATCAGCGCCCGCACGGCGGGGTCCTGCCGCAGCCCGTGCTCGACAAAGAGCCATCCGCCGCGTTGCAGATGGCGGCGCGCGGCCGGAATAATCTCCCTCATGGCAGCGAGGCCATCGCTGCCCGAGACCAGTGCGGAGGCGGGCTCGAAGCGAAGATCGGCGAGGTGCGGATCACCTGCGGCCACATAGGGCGGGTTGGCGACGACGACCTCGAAGCGCTCACCCCGCACTGGCTCGAACCAGCGTCCGTGGCGCCACTCGACGTGCAGGCCAAGCGCTTTGCCGTTTCGTTGCGCCACGACGAGCGCCGCCATGCTGCTCTCGACGGCGACCA
>DATMIG010000114.1:0-2869 GCA_035554335.1 Burkholderiales bacterium | reverse complement strand
GATGGCGATCGCGAGGCGCGCCTCGGTGACCGTGTCCATGGCCGCCGAGAGGACCGGGATGTTCAGCTCGAGCTGGCGGGTGAGGCGGGTGCGGAGGTTCGCGTCGCGCGGCAGGATGCGCGAGTGGGCGGGAAGAAGCAGAACATCATCGAAGGTCAGCGCCTTCTGGATCACCCGCATGTCGTCTTTACTCGCAAAGCGGCATTTTACACGGCCTTGCGTGCACGCCGGCGCCGCTGCTCCTTCGGATCGAGCGCGAGCGGCCGGTAGATCTCCACGCGGTCGCCGTCCGCGAGCCGCGTGGCGGGCGGGACGCGGCGGCCGAAAATGCCCACCGCGTCGAGATCCACGCCCGCAATGCCGGCAGCGCGGATCGCCTGCTCGACGGTCGCGCCAGCCGGGAGCGTCAACGCTACCGCCTGCGCCCGCTTAGGCAGCGCCAGCACGACTTCAACGCGGATGGAGCTCATCGGCACGGCGAGTGAAGGCATCGACCATGGTGTCGGCGATCTGGTCGAAGAGCGGCTCGAGCAGCTTGCCGATCACCCGGCTCGCGAACTCGTAATGCATCGTGTAGACGATCTCGCAGGCGCTCTCTGAAAGCGGCTTGAACCGCCAGGCGGCCTTGAAGCGCTTGAACGGCCCTTCGATGAGACGAAGGTCGATCGCCTCGTGCGGCCGGTTCTCGTTCACCGTGGTGAACGATTGCCGGATGGCGCCCAGGCCGACGGTCAGCGTCGCGTGGCGCTTGCCGCCGACCATTTCGACGTCTACCGCCCGGCACCACGGCAGGAACTGCGGATAGGACTCTACGTCGTCCACCAGGCGGAACATCTCGGCCGCGCCGTGCTCGACGATCGCCGAGCGGCGAATTTCCTTCATGAACTAAAATTCTTCATGAGCATCGTCGAGAACCGCAAAGCGTTCCACGACTACTTCGTCGAGGAGCGCTACGAGGCCGGTATCGCGCTGGAGGGCTGGGAGGTCAAGGCCATCCGCGCCGGCCGCGCCAACATCGGCGAAGCGTACGTCATGGTGCGCGGGGCGGAACTGTATCTCATCGGCGCGAACATCGCGCCGCTGCCCACCGTTTCAACGCACTTCATCCCCGACCCCACCCGCACGCGCAAGCTCCTCATGCACGGGGAAGAAATCCGGCGGCTGATCGGCAAGGTGGAGCAGCGCGGTTACTCGCTCATCCCCCTCAACCTGCACTACGCCAAGGGCCGCATCAAGCTCGAGGTGGCGCTCGCCAAGGGCAAGCTGCAGCACGACAAGCGCGCCGACAAGCGCGAGAAGGACTGGCAGCGGGAGAAGCAGCGGCTGCTACGCAGCCGCTGATTGCTTGTTGGGCGGCGCTTCCGAAAGCGCGAGCCAGGTCGACACCACCGTATCCGGATTGAGCGACATGCTCTCGATCCCCTGCTCCATCAGCCAGCGCGCGAGGTCCGGATGGTCGGACGGGCCCTGCCCGCAGATGCCGACGTACTTGTTCTGCTTGCGGCAGGCGCGGATCGCCATGCCGAGCATCAGCTTCACCGCGGCGTCGCGCTCGTCGAACGTCTCGGCGACGAGACCGGAGTCCCGATCGAGGCCGAGCGTGAGCTGGGTGAGATCGTTCGAGCCGATCGAGAAGCCGTCGAAGAGCTCGAGGAATTCGTCGGCGAGGATCGCGTTCGAGGGCAGCTCGCACATCATGACGATGCGCAGGCCGTTTTGGCCGCGCTTCAGGCCGTTTTGCTCCATGAGGCCGAGCACCTGCTTCGCCTCGCCGATCGTGCGCACGAACGGCACCATCAGCTCGACGTTCGTGAGGCCGAGCGTCTCGCGCACCTTGCGCAGCGCCTGGCACTCGAGCTCGAAGCATTCGCGGAACGACTCCGAGATGTAGCGCGAGGCGCCGCGGAACCCGAGCATCGGGTTTTCCTCGTCCGGCTCGTAGCGCTCGCCGCCGAGGAGCTTGCGGTATTCGTTCGACTTGAAGTCCGACAGGCGCACGATGACCGACTTCGGCCAGAAGGCGGCGGCGATGGTCGCCACGCCCTCTACCATCTTCTCGACGAAGAAGGTGCGGGGATCGGCGTAGCCGCGCGTCGCTTCCTCGACTTTGCGCTTCAGCTCGCCGTCGAGCTTCGGGTAGTCGAGGCAGGCGCGCGGATGCACGCCGATCTCGTTGTTGATGATGAATTCGAGGCGCGCGAGGCCGACGCCGGCGTTCGGCAGCTGCGCGAACTCGAACGCGAGCTGCGGGTTGCCGACGTTCATCGTGATCTTGACCGGGATGCGCGGCATCTCGCCGCGCTCGCGGCTCGAGACCTCGAACGGGATCAGGCCTTCGTAGACATTGCCGGTGTCGCCTTCCGCGCAGGAGACGGTGACCTGCTGGCCGTCCTTCAGACGCTGCGTGGCGTCGCCGCAGCCGACGACGGCCGGTATGCCGAGCTCGCGCGCGATGATCGCGGCGTGACAGGTGCGACCCCCGCGGTTGGTGACGATGGCGGCGGCGATCTTCATCACCGGTTCCCAATTCGGGTCGGTCATGTCGGTCACCAGGATGTCGCCTTCCTTCACCCTGGACATGTGCGACGCGTCGGGCACCACCCGCACGGTCCCACTGCCGATCTTGTGGCCGATGGCGCGGCCGTTCACCAGCACGCGCGAGCTGCCCTTGAGCGCGAAGCGCTCCTCGACTTCGCGCTTCCTCGACTTCACCGTCTCGGGCCGCGCCTGCAGGATGTAGAGCTTGCCGTCGTTGCCGTCCTTGCCCCGCTCGATGTCCATCGGGCGCCCGTAGTGGCGCTCGATGGCGACCGCATTGCGCGCGAGCTCCAGTATTTCACTGTCGGACAGGGAGAACCGGTGGCGCTCG
>DATMIG010000113.1:0-2448 GCA_035554335.1 Burkholderiales bacterium | reverse complement strand
GGCGATGCGGCGCGCTAGGCGCTCCTGCAGCCTCGCCCGCGGCCGCACGACATCCGTGGGCCACGCCGCGAACGAATCCACCACCCGCCGCAGCCGATCGAGTTCGCGGGCGCACGCCGCGCAGGAGCGCACGTGCTGCTCGACGCCCGCCGCTTCCGCAGCGGGCAGCGCATGCACGGCGAGCGCGGCGACCCACTCGGCCTGCGGGCAATCGTTGTGGTCGGAAGCGCCGCTCACTCGGCGGCTCCTTCAGGCATCGCGCGCCGCAGCTTCAGCAGCGCGGAGCGGATGCGGGTCTTGATAGTTCCCAGCGGCTCGCCGAGGCGCGAGGCTGCCTCGGCATAGGTGACGCCGGCAAAGAAGGTGGCTTGGATCGCCTCGCGCTCCGCGTCGTTCAGCATGCTGAGCGCAGCGCGCAAGGCGCGGCTGCTCTCCTGCAGCTCGAGCGCATCGGCAGACTCCACCGCGGCGAGCGCAGCAACCACCTCGCCGGATTCGGTGGCCACGCGCTTCTTGCGCGTCTCGAAGCGCACGCGATCGATTGCGCGCGAACGTGCCTGGTTCATGATCCAGCCGAGCACCGTGCCGTTCGCCGGGTCGTAGCCCGACGCACGCCGCCATACGTCGTGGAAGACGTCGAGCGTCACTTCCTCGGCCGTTTCGCGACCGCGCGTGATGCGCAAGCAAAGAGTGAACACCATGCGGTGCGCGCGCTCGTAGAGCGCGTGCAGCGCGAGCTGGTCGCCCTTCGCCACGGCCCTTACGAGCGCGACCCATTCCCGCTCCAGAATGAGCGGCAGCGAGCGATCGGCGTACAGTACGTCGCCAAGCGTGCCGGACCGCTCCTCGCCCTCGTGGGGGCCTTCGAGTTTTTCCGTCGCCTCCACGGGCGCTAGTTTGCGGCGCGGCGCGCAAATCTGACAAGCCCTCGGTCGAAATAGGCTTATGGCGCATCGGACGGGCGGGTCGGGGTCACGGGCGCCGGCGCATGCCGCTCGGCGAGGATGAGGTCCAGGGCGCGCAGCAGCAACGCATCGGGAAGCGGCCGCCGGTCGGCCAGGTAGAGGGCGAGCAGCGCGTTGTCGATGCCGAGGTGTCGGGCAAGGGCGTGGTTGCCGCCGACGATCTCGATCGCCGCCTGGAGCAGCTTCACGCTGGTGGCGCTCAGGAAGCCTCGGTTCCGGGCAGCGAAAGCGACGACCAGGCCTGCGCCGAGAATTCCGCCTTCAGGATCTCCAGGTCGTCGATGACCAGGGCCACCGTGCGTAGGAGGAGATCGTCCGGCGGGATAGCCTCGCCGTTCAGGTAGCTGCGGATGTCCGGGTAAGTGAGCCCGAGCGACCGCGCGAGCGCCGAGGCGCTGCCCAACCGCTCCGCGGCGCGCAAGAAAAGACGGCGAACGACGCGCCTCTCCTCCACCCCGGGCGCCCACAAAGGCGTCCATAGCTCTAGTGGAACGCTGCCATCCGCTTGTTCGCCGCTCACCCCCCTAAAACGACACCTGCGCTCGCTTGGATTGGTGACCTGCGAAAAAAATAGCGGTCAGGGCGAGACGATCACCTTTCCGATCATGCCGGCCTCGAAGTGCCCGGGCACCAGGCAGGCGTAGTAGAACTCCCCGGGCTGGGTGAACTGCCAGCCGATGTTGCCCGCCTGGCCGGGGGCGACCTGCGCCGAGTGCGCATCGTCGTGCGACATGGGCGAATGGCCACGCATCTCCTCCGCGTGCCTTCGCAGCCCGGCCATCGTGCCCAGCACCATCTCGTGCGTCACCAGTCCCTTGTTCGTCGGCACGAAGCGCACGAGCTCGCCGCGCTTCACGCGGATCTCGGCCGGGGTGAAGCGCATGTTGTCGGTCATGTCCATGCGGATCGTCCGCGTCGCCTTGGCCGGGTCCGCCGGGCGGCCGAACGCCGTCTCGTGCGCGTGGGCGCCATGGGAGTGCTGGGCGGCGGCCGGCACGCTGAAGAGCAAGGCGGCGACGAACGCGAGCTGGATCACAGCCGCAATCGCCGCAGGCGAAGGGCGTTGCTGACCACCGAGACCGAGCTCATCGCCATCGCTGCCCCGGCGAAGATCGGCGACAGCAGGAGGCCGAAAAACGGATACAGCACGCCCGCCGCCACCGGCACGCCAACGGCGTTGTAGACGAACGCGAAGAAGAGATTCTGCTTCACGTTGCGCATGGTAGCGCGCGAGAGGTGGATCGCCTTACCGATCGCGCGCAGGTCGCCTTTGACGAGGGTCACGCTCGCGCTCTCGATCGCCACGTCCGTCCCGGTGCCCATCGCGATGCCGACATTCGCTTGCGCGAGCGCCGGGGCGTCGTTGATGCCGTCCCCCGCCATGGCGACGAAGCAACCGGCCGCCTGCAGCTCCTTGACCTTCGCGATCTTCTCTTCCGGCGTGACTTCGGCGACGACTTCATCGATGCCGAGCTGGCGCGCG